>JAJAZE010000377.1 GCA_026785925.1 Pyrinomonadaceae bacterium | reverse complement strand
GGATGAAGCCGCGCGTAATTTGATTCCGCTGCTCGCCGATAAAAGCCCGTTTGTCCGCCGTGAAGCCGCCGCCGCGCTTGGCAAAGTCGGCGATTCGAGCGCGATTGTTGCCCTTTTGCAAATTCTGCAAAAAGATAAAGTTTTGGAAGTTCGCAACGCGGCAATCGTCGCACTCGGCGCAATCGGCGATGTTTCGGCGGTCGGCGAGTTAGTAGTAATTCTGCAACAGAAACCGGCGGCGAAAGAAGAATTTGCGCGGCGTTCGGCGGCGCGGTCGGTCGGTCAAATCGCGCAGATTATTCAAACCGGCAACGTCGTCGTTCTCACGCCCGAAAGTTTTCTGCCCGAAAAACTGCCAACCATCGAACCGCCGAAATATCCGAAATTAGCCGAATCATTTCCCGCCTTTCGTCCGGCAATCAGTGCGCTGATCGAAACTTTGCAAAATCCGCAGGAATTCCCCGATGTCAAACGCGAAGCGGCATTTGCGCTCGGCGCAATCGGCAACGAATCGGCAGTTTCCGTTTTGCAGGCAAATATAAGCAGCCCCGATTATTATCTGGCGGAAATTTGCCGCGAATCGCTGCGAAAAATCGCTGTCGCCAATCGCTGAAATCACAAGTAAAATTTAATCCTATTCAAAGACGAGATTTTTGAATCCGTCTTTTTCTTTCGGGCGAATTTTGTTTTAATAACAATATGCCCGCAACACACCAACAAACATCAACGCCCGCCGATTTAGCGAATTCTTACGCGGCGGTCAGACAATACACCGAAAACATTTGTGCGCCGCTCGAAACCGAAGATTATATTCCGCAGCCGTCGGTTGATGTTTCGCCGCCGAAGTGGAATATCGCGCACACGACCTGGTTTTTTGAGGAAATGATTTTGAAGGCGTTTTCCGAAAACTATCAGGAGTTTAATCCGAATTTCGGTTTTCTTTTCAATAGTTATTACAACTCAATCGGGACGCGCACCGTGCGCGATCATCGCGGCGATTTGTCGCGCCCGACGGTCAAAGAGGTTTTTCAATATCGAAAGTTCGTTGACGGGAAAATGCTCGAACTTTTAAATGGCGAAGTATCGAAAGAATTACGCAAGCTCGTCGTTCTCGGACTCAATCACGAACAGCAGCACCAGGAACTTCTGCTCACTGACATCAAATATACCTTTAGCTGCAATCCGACTTTTCCGGTTTATGACGATGGAGAAATTCTGGAGGAAAAAGGCGCAATCGAATCAGACGAATCTTTAGAAGTCACCGGCGGAATTTACAAAATCGGCTATGAAGGCGACGGCTTTTGTTTCGACAACGAACTCGGACGACATCGAGTTTATTTGCAGGATTTTACGATTCGGAAAAATCTCGTTACCAACGGCGAATTTCTCGAATTTATCGAAGACGGCGGTTATCAGGACTTTCGTTTCTGGCACGCCGAAGGTTGGGATTGGGTCAATCAGAACGAAATAAAATCGCCGCTTTACTGGCACAACATTGACGGCGAATGGTTTCAGTTCACGCTCGGCGGTTTGCGGAAACTGAATTTGAAAAATCCGGTCTGTCACGTTTCATTTTACGAAGCGGCGGCGTTCGCCGATTGGAAACGGATGCGTCTGCCGACCGAATTTGAATGGGAGGCGGCGAGCGAACAACTCGATTGGGGCTTGCGATGGGAATGGACGAACAGCGCGTATCTGCCTTATCCGCACTTCAAAAAAGCGAAAGGCGCACTCGGCGAATACAACGGTAAATTTATGATTAATCAAACGGTTCTGCGCGGCGCATCGGTCGTCACGCCGCCGAATCACAGCCGCCGCACTTATCGAAACTTTTTTCATCCGCCGCTGCGCTGGCAGTTTACGGGAATTCGTCTGGCGAAATAACTTGAAGTCTGGGCTTAATTAAGCACAGGCTTCAAATAATTTCAGAACGGAAGACGAAAATTTGGAACCTGAAATTTGGAACCTGAAATCTGGAACTTATGCAGAGCGCGATTCAACAAAATACATTCGCCGACGACGTGCAGCGCGGACTGTCGGCAAATCCGAAATTTCTCTCGTCGAAATACTTTTACGACGACGAAGGCAGCCGTCTGTTTCAGGAGATTATGAAGCTGCCCGAATATTATTTGACGCGGGCGGAGACGGAAATTTTCCGGTCGCAGACCAAAGAAATTTACGAAGCCTTTGCCAAACAGGGCGAAACTTTCGATTTAATCGAACTCGGCGCGGGCGACGGCACGAAAACTTCCCTGCTGGTTGATTATTTTCTCAAACAAAACGCCGATTTCAAATACGTTCCGATTGATATTTCGGCGGAAGCGTTGAATTATTTGAGCGAAAAATTTAACGCTTCGTTCCCCGAACTTGCCGTTCAGCCGGAACAGGGCGATTATTTTCGGACGCTCGAAACATTCAAAACGAAAACCGACCGGCGAAAAATCATTTTATTTCTCGGCTCGAATATCGGAAATTTCAGCCAGCCACAGGCGCAGGATTTTTTCAAGAGTCTGCGGGCGGTAATGAATCCGCACGATGCGCTTTTTATCGGTTTCGATTTGCAGAAAGACCCGCGCACGATTCTTCGCGCTTACGACGACGCGCAAAATGTGACCGCTGAGTTTAATTTGAATTTACTGAGAAGAATTAACCGCGAACTCGGCGCGGATTTCGATTTGCAAGAGTTTTCGCACTACGCCGGTTATCACCCGATTGAAGGCGCGGCGCGCTCGTTTCTGATGAGCCGCCAAGCCCAAAAAGTTTTTGTCAAAGCACTTAGCAAAACTTTTGAGTTTGCCGCGTGGGAGCCGATTTTTATGGAAATTTCGCAAAAGTATAATTTGGGAATGATTGACGATTTGGCGCAAATGTCCGGCTTTAAAGTCGTCCGAAATTTCTTTGACGGTCAAAATTTTTACGCTAATTCCTTATGGAAACCTTTATAGAACCCGAATGAATTTCACGATTCTGCGTTTCGACGAACTCGCCTCGACCAACACGGAAGCCTTAAATCAAGCTAAACAGGGCGCGGACGAAGGTTTGTGCGTCGTCGCCCGGCGGCAAACGGCGGGACGCGGACGGCACGGGCGCGCGTGGATTTCCCCGAAAGATGCCGGACTTTATTTCAGTCTGGTGTTGCGCCCGCGCATCGAAAATAGATTTCTGCCGCTGATAACGTTGATGACGGCGGTCGTCGTTTCCGATTTGCTCGCCGAACTTTACATTCTAAAACCCGACATCAAATGGGCGAACGACATTCACATTGACGGCAAAAAAATCAGCGGAATACTGGCGGAAATGACTGAAACCGGCAAAGGTCTCGCCGTCATTGTCGGCATTGGAATCAATTTAAATTCTTTAAACTTCGCGCCCGAATTAAAAGAAATTGCCACTTCCATCGAACAGGAAATTCATCAAACGCCCGCTGCCGAAATTTTGCTGCGTAATCTGACTCGTTTGTTCGCCGAATTTTATCAAATACTAAATAGTGAAAACGGCGCGGAGAAAATCCGGCTCGAATGGGCGCAGCGGTCGTCTTATTTCAGCGGGAAAAGCGTCAAAGCGGTTTTGGAAAATGAAACGATTACCGGAACAACCTGCGGAATCGAAGAAAACGGTGCGCTGCTTATTCAAACGGCAAGCGGTGAGATAAAAATCATCCACGCGGGCGATGTCGAGAGGTTGCGGAAAATTTAGCGAAACCGAAAATGAATTGAACTTCGTTGAGCAAAAGTGTAACTTGTAAAAAGCAGCGAAAAATTTATTGATAAAAATTATATGGAAAACGATTTTGATTTTGACCCGGAAGATTTGGAATTTGAGGATTCTGAAAATGATTTGGATGACTTTGACGATTTTGACGAATCGGAATTCGGCGAAGTGCAGATGCGAACCGCCGTTTTGTCGAAAAATAATATGGTCGCGCTGTTGTGCGTAAAAACCGCTGACGAAGGCGGCGCGATTTGCCGCGTTGACCCGCGCGAAATTAATCCTTCGGTGCAAATTTACGACGATCCCGAAAAAGCGATGGAATGGTTCACGAAAAGTCTGCGAACCAGCAAGCAGAACGGCTGGCAAATCGTCTACGACGGATTGCCTTTGCAGGGTTAAAAGTGAAAAAGGGAAAGAGTGAAAATGTGCAAAAGCAACGGTCGAAAGATTCGATGTCGAGTTTCAAAATTAATCTTTTTCACTCTTTCAATTTTTATGCTTCTCGCCATTGACATCGGCAATACCAGCACCAAATTCGGAGTCTATGAAAACGCCTCGCTCGTTCGCCGATTCGATTTTCCGACGATTCGGCATCAGACTGCCGACGAAATTTTCAATTCTCATTCAACTCAAACCATTCACGCCGTCATCATTTCTTCGGTTGTTCCCGAACTGGAAAACGCTTACCGCAAATACGCCGCCCGACACTTTTCGCTCGAACCGATTTTTGTTGATAACACCATTGATTTCGGCTTAAAAGTTAATTATTTTCCGCCGGAAAGTCTCGGCATTGACCGTTTAGTCGCGGCTTTCGCGGCGCGGGAAAAATATGGCGCACCGTGCATCGTCTGCGATTTCGGAACGGCGACGACGATTGATGTGGTCAATTCAAAAAGCGAATTTCTCGGCGGAATCATCGCGCCCGGAATGCAGACGATGAGCGAATCGCTGTTTGCGCGCACCTCGAAACTACCAAAAATCGCCATCGAAAAACCGGCGAGCGTGATCGGCAACTCGACGGTCAAAGCGATTCAGTCAGGAATTTATTTTGGTTATATCGGCTTGGTTGACGGCATTATCGAACAGATAATTAGCGAACTCGGCGAAAAACCGTCGGTTGCAGCAACCGGCGGTTTCGCTCATTTAATCGCGGAAAACTCCGTCGGCATTGATGTCGTGGACAATAATCTTTTGCTCGAAGGTTTGCGTCTGATTTATGAGAAACGCTTTCGGTAAAAACGGTATGAAAAGTGAATTATCAACCCGATTGCCGCCGCGATTAAAATTGCCAACCCTTCTTTTTGAAAATCAACATTCGTCAGAAGCCAGCCGATTAAAAGCAAAGACAAAACCGCCGCCGCGATTCCGAAAGGTGCGGTAAATTTCGCTTCGGGCGCGTCGCTTCGGCGGCGAAAAACGGGCAGTGACGCGCACGTCGTCGCGTAGACCAGCAGGCGCGTAATCGTCGCAATCGTCAGTGCGGCGTAAAAAGAAGTTTGCAGCGTAAAAACAAAAATCACGACGGCGGTCAAAAGCAGTGAAAACGTCGGTGTTTTGAATTTCTCGTGCGTTCGCGCCAGAACTTGCGGCAGTTGCTTCTGTTCCGCCATCGCAAACGGAATGCGCGAAGCCGCCAGAAATCCGCCGTTTAAGTTCCCTAGAATCGAAACCAACGCGCCGACCGCGATAAACGACGCGCCGAAACTGCCCAGAAAATTCCCGGCGGCATCAGCCAAAGGCGTTTTTGAATCAGCCAGATTCGGCAGCGTTCCGATGGCGACGATTTGAATGACGATGAACAGCGCGGCGCAAAAAACGAGCGCGGTTAAAAGGGCGAACGGAATGTTTTTCTGCGGGTCTTTCGTTTCACCTGCCGGAATGACCGCCGCTTCAAAACCGACGAAGGCGTAAATCAGCACCAGAATCGCTTCGGAAAATTTGCCGTATTCGGGCGTTGCGCCGAAACTGAAATTCGCCGGTTGAATGAAAAGCACGCCGACAAACGCGAAAACCAGCAGCGGCACGATTTTTCCGACCGTGAAAATATTCGTCATTACGGTTGATTCTCGCACACCGAGAAAATTGACGACGGTCATCAATAAAACGACGAACGTCACAATCAATATTCGCCAAACGCCTTCGGTCGCGGACGGAAAAAAGAATCCGAGATAAATCAGCAGCGCGTTGCAGTTGGTCGCAAAAGTCGTTACGCGGACGATCCAGTAAAGCCAGCCGACTTCAAAGCCGACCGCCGAACCGAACGCTTCTCTGGCGTAAAGATACATTCCGCCGGTTGCGTCGAAACGGCTGGCAACTTCGGCGAAACACAAAACGATAAAGGCGACGATGACCGCGCAGACGACGAACGCCAAAAGACTGTAACCGCCGATCAATCCGGTAATTTTCGCCGGGAGAATGAAAATTCCCGTGCCGATAATCGTGTTGATTGCAATCGCCGCCAAATCCCAGCGACTGATGCCGCGAACTAATTTTTCATCATTCATTTTAATCAAATAAAATTAATCAAATAAAAACTCCGCCTTTCAAATTGAGAAATGCGGAGCCGGAAAAAAGATTCAGAGAAAAAGTTTATGCCATCTGTGTTTCCAAACGCATTACATCCTTCGCCCACGCACCGACTTCGGCGCGTAGAATTTTGACATCCGCCCGCAAATTGTGACCGATACTTAAAGATTCGTGAGCCACGCCTTCGATTCTTTCCAAACGCACGTCAAAACTAAATTGCAATTCTTTGATTTCTGCGATGTCTGCCTCGACCGTCGTCAGACGCGCTTCGACATTAACCAAACGAATTTCGATTTTATCAAATCGCCCGTTCATTTCCTGACGCATCGAGTTTGTTTCTTGGCGCAACAAGTTTATCGCGTCGAGAACTGCGTTTTTTTCTAAAAGAGTTCCCTCACCGCTCTCGTTATTCATTACTTTATCTACATCTCGGCGCAATCATAACACAGGAATTTTGCCCGCGCATCAATTAAATTTTGAATCGGAAAACTACTGTTCTATACTTCTTATAACTTAATAATTTTTGGGGAAAACAAATGAAAAAATTTAGTCTTATCGTGTTCTTGACACTTTTAACCGTTCAGACGTTCGCGCAGAACGCTGCTTATCAAAAACCGCCGAAGGACGTTCTGGACGTTTTGAATGCGTCGGCGATTCCGGCAACTTCAATCAGTCCGGCGAAGGATAAAATACTGCTGATCGAGCCGATGATTTATCCCTCGATCAGCGAACTTTCACAGCCGATGCTGCGAATCGCCGGTTTGCGAATCAATCCGCTGACGAACGGTTCGCATCGTCAGCCTTACGCGGTTAAATTGGCTTTGAAAAACATCGAAGGCGGCACGGAGACGGCGATTGATTTGCCGAGCGGCTCAAAAGTTATTGCGCCGCAGTGGAGCGCGGACGGCAAATATATCGCGGCGGGAAATGTCACGCAGAACGGTGTCGAACTTTGGATTATCGAAACGGCGACGGGCAAGGCGAAAGCATTGAAGAATGTCAAAGTCAACACGGCTTTCGGCGGTTATTCGTGGATGCCCGACGGTAAATCACTGATGGTCAACCTCGTTCCGTCGAAGCGCGGCGCGGCTCCGAATTATCAAAACATCACGCCGACTTCGCCGAGTATTCAGGAAACGACCGGCAAAAAAGGCTCTTTGCCGACTTATCAGGATTTGCTGAAAAGTCCGAACGACGAACTTTTGTTCGATTATTACGCGACATCACAACTGGCAGTCGTCGGCGTTGACGGCAAAATTAAGGAAGTCGGACAACCGGCGATTTTCGATCAGATGGACGCATCGCCCGATGGAAAATACATTCTAACGGCGCGGATTCATCGCCCGTTTTCGTATCTTTTGACGGCGAACGATTTTCCGACGACCGTCGAAGTTTGGGATACAGACGGCAAATCAATTTACAAAGTCGCCGAAGTTCCGATGCAGGATAACATTCCCGTCAACGGCGTGACGACCGCGCCGCGCAATTACGAATGGATTCCGACCGAAGCGGCAACCTTAATTTGGGCGGAGGCTCTCGACGGCGGCAACCCGAAAACGAAAGCCGAATTCCGTGATAAATTAATGAAAATCGCTGCGCCGTTTTCCGACGCGCCGAGCGAACTCGTCAAAATCGAACAACGCTTTGCGGGCGCGAGTTTCGGCGAAAAAGACGGCTTGATGCTGTTCAGCGATTTCAACCGAGATTCGCGTCATCGGCGAATTTTTATGACGGATTACCGCAATCCGACCGCGCCGAAATTGATTTCCGACTTGAACGCCGCTGATCGTTACAACGACATCGGTCAGCCGGTAACAAAACGTCTGCCGAATAATTTTAGCGTGATTCAACAGAATGGCGACGAGATTTTCTTGACAGGTTTGGGCGCATCGCCCGAAGGCGATAAACCGTTTTTGCGGAAGATGAATTTGAAAGACTTGAAACCGCAGGAAATTTGGCGTTCGACGAATACCGAGTTTGAGAGTTTCGTCGCTTTGAAAACGACGGACGGAATGCAATTTATAACACGCAAAGAATCGCCGCTCGATCCGCCGAACTTATATTTGAGAAAAATTATGTTAGTTGGAATTGGTTCACAGCCAACTCCAAAACAACTAACAGATTTCGCCGATCCTGCGCCGCAACTGCGCGGCATCACGAAAAAGCTCGTCAAATATAAACGCGCCGATGGCGTAGATTTGTCGTTCACGCTTTATTTGCCGCCGAATTATAAAGAAGGGACAAAACTGCCGACGGTCGTTTGGGCGTATCCGCTCGAATTTACCAACTCGGCGGTTGCCGGACAGGTTTCCGGTTCGACCAATCGGTTCACGAACATCGGCGGTTATTCACACCTGTTTTTCGCGCTGATGGGTTACGCCGTTTTAGATAACGCGACGATGCCGATTGTCGGCGACAACGACACGAAAAACGATACTTTTGTTCAGCAAATCAACGACGGCGCGAAAGCCGCGATTGATAAAGCGGTCGAGATGGGCGTGACCGACCCGGAACGAGTCGGAGTCGGCGGGCATTCCTACGGCGCATTTATGACGGCAAATCTGCTGGCGCATTCGGATTTGTTCCGCGCCGGAATCGCTCGTTCGGGCGCGTATAATCGGACGCTCACGCCGTTCGGTTTTCAAGGCGAAATCCGTAATTTCTGGGAAGCAACGAAACTTTACACTGATGTTTCGCCGTTCTTTTTCGCCGACAAAATCAACGAACCGATTTTGCTGATTCACGGCGAAGCCGACAATAACACGGGAACTTATCCGATTCAATCGGAAAGATTATTTGCCGCTTTGCAAGGAACCGGCGGCACGGCGCGGCTGGTGATGCTGCCGGGCGAATCGCACGGTTATACAGCCAAAGAATCTACCGAACACACTTTGTTCGAGATGATTTCGTGGTTCGATAAATATGTCAAAAACGCCAAGCCGCGTGAAAAAAATCAGGCGGCGAAACAGTAATCAAACATCACAAACTTTAGCCGCGAATAACACGAATTTTAACGAGCAGGAAATTAAAAAAATTCGTTAAAATTTGTGTTATTCGCGGCTAAAATCTTTGTTGTATGTTGTTCAATTTGACTGCTCGACGATTTCCGACTTATGAAAAACAAACTGTTTCTTTTACTGACGCTGGCGTTCGTTTCCGTTTCGACTTTCGCTCAAACGATGCCGAAAGATGCCGACCCAAAACTTTGGGCGCGGGCTTTGAAGATTCACAAAAAGGCGATCATCATTGACGGTCATAACGATATTCCGTCGCCGCTGGTTGACGAAGATTTCAATCTGGCGACTGATTCGGTCGGCAAATTTCACGCCGACGGCGACCCGTTTCACACCGATTTGAACCGTTTCAAGCGTTCGGGCATCACGGGCGAATTTTTCTCGATCTATGTTTCCGGCTCGACCTTAAAAACCGGCGGCGCGATGCGGCGGGCGATGGAAATGATTGACGCGACGAACCGCGAAGTTGAAAAACATCCGAACGAATTGCTCGCCTGCACGACTGCCGCCGACATTCGCCGCGCCAAAAAGCAGAATAAAGTCTGCGTTCTGATGGGCATCGAAGGCGGTTATGTGATCGAAAATTCGCTGTTCGCGCTGCGAAATTTCTATCGGCTCGGCATTCGATATATGACTTTGACGCACAACGTCACGCACGATTGGGCGGACGCGCACCGCGACGAACCGAAAAATAACGGTTTGTCCGAATTCGGCAAAACAGTCGTCCGCGAAATGAATCGTTTGGGAATGCTCGTGGATATTTCGCACGTATCCGTCAAAACGATGTCCGACGCGCTCGACGTTTCAACCGCGCCGATTATCGCTTCGCATTCAGGCGCGCGGGGCGTGAACGACCACACGCGCAACGTCCCGGACGAAATTTTGAAGCGTCTCCCGAAAAACGGCGGCGTGATAATGATAAATTTTTATCCGTCATTTCTCGATGCGCGAACGAACAAAGAAGAAAACGAGCGCACGGCGAAATTAAAGACGCAAACCGACGCGCTCAAAGAACAATATAAAAACGACCGTGCCGCCTTCAACGAAGCCGAGCGCAAACTCTACGCCGAAAATCCGATTTACATTGCGCCTTACACGCGCATCGTTGACCACATTGACCACATCAAAAAAGTTGCGGGCATTGATTACGTCGGCATCGGTTCGGACTACGACGGCATTCCGTTTCTGCCCGAAGGAATGAACGGAATGGAAGACTTGCCGCTCGTCACTTACGAAATGCTCAAACGCGGCTACACCGAGACGGAAATCCGCAAAGTTTTGGGCGAAAATTTTCTGCGGGCTTTTTCAAAAGCGGAAGACGCAGCAAAAATAAATTCGCGTCAAATCAGCGGTCAAGGCAGTTTGAAGAAAATCAGGAACTGAAGTATCTTTGAGGATGTATTTTCTAATCCAAAGCCGACATTTCGAGAAAATTATGACCGAAAATCAAACCAAAGAAGTTTTCAATCTTTTAACCAAATGCGTAGTTGGCATTCAGGAAATCAGAGCAGATGTCGCCATCTTAAAGACCGATGTGTCAGAACTCAAAGCCGACGTTTCAGAACTCAAAGCTGATGTGTCGGAACTCAAAGCTGATGTGTCAGAACTCAAAGCGGGTCAAAAGCGCATCGAAAAAGAAGTCCGACTCAACACTTTCGCTGTCAATGAAGTTGTAAGCGAGCATTTCAGATTGAAAATTCGGGTTGATGAAATGGAAAAACTGGCGGCTTAAACAAAATTGAGAGCCGGAAAAAGGCGATAGCAAATTTGTGTTATCGCCTTTTTTTTACTTTAAATTTTGGAAATCTAGTAATCTAAATTCATCATTTCCTTAACGTATTTGGCGGCGGGCGAACCGAACGAGAGCATTTCGTCGTGCATCTTTTTCAAGTCAACTTTGCCTTTGTTTTTCGCTTCGTAAGCCTTGCGAATGTCGTTGACTTCGACTGAACCAACGTAATAAGTCGAAAGCTGCGTCGAAGAAAGTTGGGCGCGTTTCCATTTGCCCGCCGCTTCGCCTTCCTCCTGAAAACCTTCGTTCATCATAAAATCAACCGCCTCTTTTTCGGTCATTCCGGCAGTGTGAATTTTCTGGTCAATAATGGCGTTGATAATCACGCGAAGCTTCATTTTCAACTGCTGCATCTCGACTTCCGCGCCGCCGTAGCCTTTTTCCGCCATCAACTGTTCGGCATAAACCGCCCAGCCTTCGACGAACGAACCGCTCGAAAAAAGCGCGCGAATCGGGGTCGGAGCTTTAAACTTATTCGAATGCATAATTTGCAGATAATGTCCGGGCATCGCTTCGTGAATCGTCAAATCCTGAAGCATATAATCGTTATATTCTTTGAAAAACGACGCTTTGCGCTGTTCCGTCCAATCGGCTGGAGTCGGCGAAATCGTGAAAAAGGTTTCGTTCTTTTTCTCGAACGGACCGGCGGAATCAAAATAAGCGACCGCCGAACCACGCGCAAATTCGGGCATCTCGATCACCTTGACGGATTCGGTCGGCACGGTGACGAGATTGTTTTTACGAACAAACTCGGTCGCCTCCATCAAATCGCCGTTCGCCTGCGCGACGATATTTTCGTTCGTCGGATGCGATTCGGCGAGTTTGTCGAGAATAGATTTAATTGCGAATTGCTTGCCGGTTAACTCAGACGTTTTCGCCGCGTCATTTCCATTCGGAAAATATTTTGGATAAAGTGCCAAAGCGACTTTTGCCATTTTGTCCTGCGTCGCCTTCAAATCCGCTTCAGCGCGTTTGAGTAAATCTTCCTTCGACATATCCGACGCGAGCGAAAATTTTAATTTCTGCCGATATTTTGCTTCACCAAGACGAAAATCGCCGTTCGAGCGCGGCAGCAAATCCGTTTCCAGCCATTTGCCGTAATCGGTCAGTGCGGCGACGGCGACGGCTTGCGCGGGGGCGAGTTCGGCTTTCATCCCTGCCCGGTCAATAAACATCTGCAAATCGCCATTGATTAAGGCAATCACACCTTTGTTCTGGGCAATCGCCGTTTGCGTGTGAATGCGCGGCGGATTTTTCAGATTGTTTTTGGCGGCGGCGACGACGTTCGGAATCTGTTCGAGCCGACCTTTGGCACTCATCAAACGATCTTTGAGCGGGGCAAAATCACGCGAAATCAAATCGTTGAGTGCGCCGCCGACGTTGTAGTTCATCGGATTCCATTCGTAAGCCCGCAGTTCGTTAATCGAAAAAAGATTCGATTCGAGATTATGCTGCATAATTCGCGCGTCAACATTATTGACTTGGCTCAACTTATCGAACGAAATTTTCTTTAATTCGGTCAGATAGTTTTCATTAAAGGCGCGTTCCTTTTTCACGCCTTCGAGCGTGTAGTCGCCGAGCCGATTATCGTAAGCGTGTTCGCCCAAAGTCGTCGCCCATTCCGGGTTCATTTTCAGCAGTTCGGCGATGTATTTATTCGCCAGCGTTTCAAATTGCCGGTCGGCGTTTTTTTGGGCGTGAACCGTCAGAGTCTGAGCCAGAAAAAGACTTGCCAGGACGAAGATTAACATTTTACTAAACATATTTATTTTCCTTTAATTATTCGTGAATTAGATTTATTATGCGGTTGTTTCGCGCTTTAGTCCAACGACTTTGCCGGCACCGAACGGCAACCGAAAGTCCAATTTTTATTTTATGGACTGCTGCCGGAATATTCACTCGTGTTTTCCGCCGATTTGGTTGCCAAATATCAAATCCACGTTGTAAGCTATTGAAAAATCCTTATTCAAAACCAATCCGAATATGAGAAACAAAAAACCGAATCGTCGTCAATTTCTGCAAGCGAGCGCGGCGGGAATGACGGCGTTAACTTTCATTAAAAACATTAACGCCGAAACGCCGACTGATCTGGCGATTGAAGAAACAACCGTCGGCGAACTGCAAGCCCGGATGAAATCCGGCGAGCTTTCCGCCCGCCGTTTGACGGAAATATATTTGCAGCGCATCAAGGAGATTGACCCGAAACTCAATTCCGTTTTGGAAATTAATCCCGACGCTTTGCAGATTGCCGATGAACTGGACAAAGAACGCAAAAGCGGTAAATTGCGCGGTGCGCTACACGGCATTCCGGTTTTGATCAAAGACAACATTGATACCGCCGATAAAATGAAAACGACTGCTGGAAGTTTGGCGTTGCTGGATGCGCCGACACCAAAGCAGGATGCGTTTATCGTCTCGCAGATGCGAAAAGCGGGCGCGGTCATTATCGGCAAAACGAATTTGAGCGAGTGGGCGAATTTTCGCTCGACCAAATCTTCAAGCGGCTGGTCGGGGCGCGGCGGGCAAACGCATAATCCGTATATTCTGGACAGAAATCCGTGCGGTTCGAGTTCGGGAACCGGCGCGGCAATCGCGGCAAATTTAGCGGCATTCGGAATCGGCACGGAAACGGACGGCTCGATTCTCTGCCCGGCGGCGACGTGCGGTCTGGTCGGCATCAAACCGACGCTCGGTTTAGTTTCGCGTTCGGGAATTATTCCGATTGCCCATTCGCAGGACACCGCCGGACCGATGGCGCGAACGGTTTCGGACGCGGCAATTTTGCTCGGCGTTTTAGTTGGAACCGACCGGACTGATTCGATAACTTCAAACAGCACAAAAGGCGAAACGGATTATACGAAGTTTTTACGAAAAGACGGTCTACGCGGAATGAGGATCGGCGTGGCGCGGCAGTTTTTCGGGCGCAACGCCAAGATTGATAAAATCATCGAGCCGCACCTTCAGGTTTTCAAAGACGGCGGCGCGACGCTCGTTGACATTCAGCTTGAAAATCAAAATAAATTCGGCGACGCGGAATACGAGGTTTTACTTTATGAATTCAAGGAAGATTTGAATAAATATCTGGCAAATCGCGGCGGACAATATAAAACGCTGGCTGATTTAATTAAGTTTAACGACGCGAACAAAGACAAAGAAATGCCGTATTTTGGTCAGGAAATCTTTTTGCAGGCGCAGGAAAAAGCCGATTTAAACGACCGCGCTTATCGTCTGGCACTTTTGCAAAGCAAACTCTACACGCAGGAACAAGGCATTGACGCGGTGATGAACAAAAACACCCTCGACGCGATAATTGCGCCTTCGGGCGGCGTGGCGTGGATGACGGATTTGGTCAACGGCGATTGCGGCGTGTTTGAAGGGATGACGAGTTTTGCGGCGGTTTCCGGTTATCCGAGTATGACGGTTCCGGCAGGTTTTATTCAAAATTTACCTGTCGGAATTTCATTTTTCGGACGCGCGTTCGCTGAACCGACTTTGATAAAAATCGCCTACGCTTTCGAGCAGGCGACAAAGGCGCGGAAGTCGCCGAAGTTTTTGGCAACCTACAAATAGTTTTCAGCCACGAATTACACGAATAAAAACAAGTTAAATTTCTTATTCGTGTAATTCGTGTAATTCGTGGCTGAAAATCTTTACTTGAAAACGCCTTCGCCCAGAAAATTTTCCCGCAGATATTTGATCGTATCCTGCAAAGTTTCCTGCGGCTCACGCGGCGAAAAACTTAGTTCTTCCGCCGCTTTCGTCGAATCGAAATACCAGAAATATTCACCCATTTCGACTTCGGAGGCTTCAAACGGCGCGGCTTTGTTAAAGTTTTTGTAAATCGAATCAATAAAATTCGCGCCGAAAACCGCGACCGATTTCGGAATCTTGAGCAGCGGTGCGGAAACGCCCGAAAGTCTTTCGAGCCGCTTGAAAAAATCCGCAAACGTCCAATTAACCGCGCCGAGCAAATACCTTTCGCCGTGCCTGCCGCTATCCAAAGCGTGAACAAAAGCGTTTGCCGCGTCCCGCGCATCAACGAAATTCAAGCCGCCCGAAGGCGTTAGCGGCAGCTTTTTCGCCATAAAATCGAGAACAACTTTGGTCGAAGACAAACGCTCGTCGCCGCTTCCCAAAAGCAAAGACGGATTCAAAATCACCAATCGGTCGCCTTGGTCGGTGAAAATCTGTGCGGCGGTTTTTTCCTGATAATGCTTCGAGGCGTAATAAGCCCATTTCGTCAAAATCTCGACTGGCTGCGGATAAGTTTCATCAACGATTTCAGCGGTTTCACTAATCGCGCTCGTGCCGCTCGACGAGGCGAGAATAAAGTTTTTCACGCCGTTTTCCTTCGCCGCCGCGCCCAATAAACGGGTTCCTTCGACGTGAATCTTGTTCATCTGCGCCGCGCCGTCGTAAGCAAAGCTCACTTTGCCCGCCAGATGATAAATCGCCTCGACATTTTTCGTCGCTCCCGCCGCATCTTCTTTATTCGTCACCGAACCCGCAAACGCTTCAACGCCCGCGTCGGTCATCCAAACCGGAACGCTCGAAGCCATCACGCGCAGATTTTTCGCGCCCGCGTCTAAAAACTGTCGAACCAGATGCGTTCCGAGAAAGCCTGTGCCGCCGGTGATTAAAATTTTCTTTTCAGCTTTCGCTAATGTTTTTGTTTTTTTCGCTGCCATTATTTCAAATACGGGACGTTATAACTTTGAATTTGCGGGTCAACCGTCAAAATCATCAAATCGTTCGCTAGAGTCTGACAAATTAAAATACGGTCAAACGGGTCACGGTGCAAGATGGGTAATTTGGCAAGTTCCTTGACCGCGTTTTCGTGTAAAAGCAACCTTTTAATTTGATGTTGTCGGCGTTGCTTCGGAATATAAATTTCGGACGATTGCGGCAAAGGAAGTTTGCCGAGTTTATATTTGATAATGGTTTCCCACAACGAAGCGACGCTCAAAAACACTTGGTTTCCCGGTTCACGAATCGCGTCACGGAAAAGCGCGGACAAACGCGCATCGGCGGTGATATACCAGAGGAAAATGTGCGTGTCCAAAAGCAGTTTCATCAATTTTCAAAATCCGCCAAAACGTCTTCCGGCAAAGGCGCGTCAAAATCTTCGGGAATAACGAATTTATTCGCGCTCAAACCAAACGGACGCATCGCATTCACGCCGGTTTCGCCATCCAAAATCGTCACAATTACGCTGACCGATTCCTTATTTTTCGCTTCTTCGGGAACTTCGCCGTTCCATTCGAGTTGATTTCCGTTAAGCGTCGCTTTGTATGTTTGAAGCATAAAATTTCACCTCTAAATTGTTAATTCAAATTCTTTCGCCAAACCCAAATCTTCATCAAAAGTCGCTTGATAACCTTCAACCAAAAGAGAATATTTCTTTTCGCGCTCGATTTTTTCCGTAATCGCTTCGACGACAAATTTATCTTTTTGTTTGGCAATCGTGCTTAAAACGCCGAAAATTTCATCGGGTAATTTTATTTCAATTGTTTTCATAATTAGATTTTACTACACTTTCATATTATGGATTCTCGGTTTGAATCCCAATATTTTATTTCAGCCTCTTCAAATTTTTCTTCTAAGGCATCAACTCCGTTTTTGATTTTATACTCTCTCTCACTTTCAGTAATTGGAAGAAGCCAGAAAAAATGTGCGTGACCGTCTTCGATTTTACAAGTCTCGACATCAACTTCTAAAGGATAAGGACGCGAAACCAAACAGTATTCGAGCGTTGAGTTTTCAATCCAAGTTTCACCAAGAGGAAAAGTATGATTTAGTCCGAGCCGATGAAGTGAATGATAATAAGTCGTCATTGCAAGGCGTTCGACATATTTTTAACGTTCTTCCGAAGCCAAAATAACAAATTCC
>JAJAZE010000376.1 GCA_026785925.1 Pyrinomonadaceae bacterium | reverse complement strand
TAACTTTGTCGGATTCTTCCAGCCGGTTGCTAATCTGCCGACGGTCAATATAGTCAACGCCGGTCAATCTATTCCGATTAAGTTTTCTTTAAGCGGCTATCAAGGCTTGAACATCGTCGCGGCAGGCTATCCGATCTCGACTCCGGTCGCCTGCGATGCGAACGAACCGGGCAGCACGATTGACCAAACAATCAACGCGGGCGGCAGCAGTTTGAGCTACAACGCGACGACCGATCAATACTCTTACGTCTGGAGTACAGAAAATGCGTGGAGAGGAACGTGCCGGATATTCGTTCTGAAACTGACTGACGGCAGCCAGCATTACGCCAAATTCCGTTTCAGATAAATTGAAACAGTTGTTCCAGATAAAAAAAAGGCGTTTATCGGTAAAGTGATGAACGCCTTTTTTTGATTAACTTATCGCAAAAAACATTAACCCAAAATAAGTTCTAAAATCTTATCCAGTTTATTAGAAGCTGTTTTTGGTCTGCCGTGCGGTTTACCTTTGTCGCGGGCATTGGCGATTCCGGCTTTGACTCTTTCACGAATTATATCTCGTTCAAATTCGGCGAAAGTTGAAAGCATTCCCGCCATTGCTCTGCCGGATGGAGTCGAGAAATCCAAAGCTTCGGTAATCGAAACAAAAACAACTCCTAATTCTCTCAGTTCATTAAGGCTTGTAATCAGGTCGGCAAGACTTCGCCCGGAGCGGTCAAGTTTCCAAACGAGAATCGCATCAATTTCCCGCCGTCGCGCCACTTTTAACAGTTCTTCGCGCTTTGGGCGAATTTTTGCTCCCGACCCGACTTCTTGAAATTCAGCGGTCAATGTCCATTGGCGGTTGTTGATGTAATCTTTCATCTGTGAAAGCTGCATCGGTAAAGTTTGCTGGTCGTGGGTTGAAACTCTGGCGTAAATTCCGGTTCGCATCATCGAATGATAAAAGATGCGAAAGGCAGTGTCGAAAAACAAATGTTTTTTGACACCTTTTAACGAATTTAGACTCGTTTAACTAATTCGATGGAAAACCTCGCTTACCGAATTGCGGATCAAAAGCAATTATTTTTGAGGATCATAATTGTCAGATCTTACCGGTTAAACTCTTTTCCTTTTGCTAATACTTTCGGACTTGTTGGTCAATGCCTTTACTTGATAGCTTTTCAAAAGACTGTTTTCAAAATCAAAAGGCAGCGGACAATGAGAAATCGCCTGCTTCCTTTTTAATTACAGTAATTTTTCAAATTGATTTAGCGGATAAAAGCATTCGGGACAGGCAGATCGGTCGAAGTGCCGAACTGGATGCTGGTAAATCCCTGACTGCTGCGCTGTAAATACCAGGTGCCTTGTCTGACAACCGCGACGTCAACTTTCCCGTCACCATCGTAATCGGCTGGGACAGGATCATCGGTTCCTGACCCAAACGTGATGCCAGCAAACCCTGCAGTCGACTGCAACAAATACCATGTGCCGTTCGAGGGGCGGAATACCGCAATGTCCGCCTTCCCATCGCCGTCGTAATCCGCCGGAACCGGTTTGTCATTACCATCGCCAAATTGAATGCCGGTGAATCCAAGCTGACTGCGCTGGATATACCAATTCCCATTGCGATTGACGGCGATGTCGGTTTTACCGTCGCCGTCGTAATCAGCGGGAATCGACTTGTCGCCATTTTGTCCGAAAGGAACTGCCGTAAATTGATTGGTCGTTAGATTCAGCAGATACCAGTAGCCGTTCGAGAGTCGAAAGACGGCTAATTCAGCTTTGCCGTCGCCGTCGTAATCGGCGGGAATCGGGATGCCGTTGCCATCGCCGAATTGAATGCCGGCAAAGCCTAACTGACTTCTCTGCAAATACCAAATTCCATTGCGAACGACGGCGACATCGGTTCTGCCGTCGCCGTCATAATCTGCCGGGACGAGTTTGTCGGAAGCGATGCCGAACGCCGTACCGGTAAAACCCGCCGCCGATTGCTGAAGATACCACGTGCCGTTTGACGGACGAAAAACTGACACATCAGCCTTGCCGTCGCCGTTGAAATCATAAAGCGATGAATTATTTCGAGCGGCGCAGGGCGATGTATTTTGAATCAGCGAAACGAAAAAAGGAAAAGACAGTTTGGCGACGGCTATATCCGGTTTGCGGTCGCCGTTAAAATCCGCAGCGGCAACCGAATATGCCGAGCCTTCAACGGGAAGATTAAAGGGCGTTGAGAATTGACCATTTTCGCTGCCCTTCAATAGACATTATTGGAAATAAGCAAAATGAATTAAACTGTGTAAATGATAGAATATAGTCAGTTAAAAGAAAAGCCGAGAGAATTTTTAGCAGTTACCAGCTTAACTGATGAAGAGTTTCAAGTTTTATTACCAACCTTT
>JAJAZE010000375.1 GCA_026785925.1 Pyrinomonadaceae bacterium | reverse complement strand
TCGTTATTCTCTTAATTTTTGCGGCTGTGCCGCCACCGTGAGGCGCAGCCTCACTAAAATTAGGATAAACTCAACGGAAAGGCGAAGCCTTTCCGCACATCAGGCGGCACAGCCGCATTTTTGCGTAACATCAGTTATTAACTGAAAACTAGTTTATCAAGAAAATCCCGATGATTTTCTCGCTTCCTCCTCCCAATAACGACTTTGCTCTTTTCACACCCATAATCAAACGTATAAAAAAATTAAGCAGTTTAACGAGAAGCGCGACCAAACAGGGCGCGGGAACGGGAGCGGACGGCATCGCCATATCTGCGGACGGAGCGCGACTTTTTTATTGTCCGCTCGGCAGCCGCCGACTTTACAGCGTCGCAACGGACGCGCTTTTTGATCGCAATCTCGACGACCAAGCGGACAAAACTTACACGCTGTTTCGCGTGAAAATTAACGCGCAGCCCGTTTTGCTTCGGTAAATTGCCGAAGTGATAAATTTTGGGATGACTTAAAATTTGACGAAAGGCAAAAATTGTCAGGTTTCCCTTAAAAATGTTTTTGCTAATCCAGTTACCGATGTTTGCTTCAGTTGCCTTACGCCGAGTGCGATGAACCGTTTTTAAGCGGGGACTAGTTTTTAGTTTCCTCTGTTTTCACTTCTAAATACCGATAAACGCTCGCTTTTGACAGTTTATAGTCCTGCATCAGATTTTTTATCAACACTCCGGTTTTTCGCTTCTCCCGCATTTCGTTAATCTGCCCGTCCGTCAACTTTCTTTGCGCTCCAAACTTGACTCCTTTTTCTTTGGCTTTATTAATGCCGTCCAACTGCCGCTCGCTGCGAATTTCCGTCTCAAACTGATTGATGGCTCCGAGCATATTGAAAAGTAATCTGCCGGTGGCATCCGCCGTGTTGATATTCTGGTCAATCACTCGCAGTTCGACTTCCTTGCGTTTGAGTTCATCGGCGATCTGACACAGGTGCAGCGTTGAACGCGCCAGCCGGTCGAGTCTGGTGACGACCAGCGTGTCGCCTTCTCGGACATATTCCAGACACGCGGTAAGCTGTAGACGTTTGCCGCCTGCCGCGCTTTTCTTTTCCTGAAAGATTTTTCGGCAGTCTTTCAATTTATCGAGCTGGACATCCAAACTCTGCCCGACCGAACTGACTCTCGCATAACCGACTAATGCCATAATTTTTATGAAAAGCTGAGAAGCGTATCTTTCTGACTAAAGCGTTGTGAGAATTATAATATGAGACATATAACAAGACAAGGCTTTTCATCCGTCTCACGAATGCAATTTCCGAGTCTTTCCGAATGCCTGATAAATCCCAAATTTTTACACTTCAAACGACTTCATATTCTGACGAGCGAAGAAATTCCAGACATCTTCCATCTGCCGATTTTCACCGATGAGGAAAGGCTTGTGCATATTTTTTCGACCGAAGTCGAATTTGAAGTTGTCAATTAAACCTAATCTTTTGTTTCCGCATTAAATTCCATTTGGCAGCCCGGCTAATTAAAGCTCGCCGAATGTTTTCCAAGTTTGAGTCAGCGCGTTGTCCAAAGTGTCAGCCAACCGGCAAAACCCGTCCGACGTTTGCCGGATAGATTTCTGAAGAACTGCTAAACAGGCTGTTTTAGAAGCGGTTTGAAAACCGGCAAATTATTCTTGTTTGTCACCTTTGGCGGCTGTCTCAGACTTTTCAAACAGCTTCTTGGAAATTAACTAAAGCTTAATATCTTATTAACTTCCAGTTTATAGCGTGCCTCCAAAATTCAATTTGCAATCATAAAACCCGTTATCAATCGTATCTGCAACGCCGAAGATGCGTGTTTGAAAATCACTTTGTGGAGATTCAAATACAATTTTGAGATTTTAGCGTGAAACGTCACATTCGAGCGGGAAACGAAGCGTTCTTTCAAGATGTCAAAACGCACTTTTATTTATTGAGCTTCAGCAGAAAAACCAATGCGTTTTCATTTGAGAAACAAATTGTTCGTCGGATAAAAATTCGGTTCAAAATTTTGGGATAGTCAAAAGATAAAAATTGGAGGAAAAAAATGAAGATTTTCTATAAAATATTTTTTTGCATTGTTGCCGTCGTGACAATGCAGTCAATCGTAACGGCGCAAATCGGTTATTCGATCACCGATAACAACCGCGACTCGACGAATTTACAACAGCAGTATTATCAGTTCGACTTGTCCACCGGACAGGGAACTTTAATTTCGGATTTGACCTTAAACGGTCAAACTATTCGCCGCGAATACGAAGGTTTGGCGGGCAGCGGCTCGGTTCTTTTCGGTATCCCCGAATTCGACACGGAACTGTGCAACACCGGCTCGGACCCGATCACCGGATTGTCGTCGGACGTGCGTTTGTTCCGGGCTAACGCGGCTTATCCGCTGGCGAACGGCGTGGCACGAGCCATCGGACCGCAAATCGGCGAAACCTGTTTTCCGGCGGGCTTTACCGAGGCGGCTGCCGCCTACAACCAAATTGACGGCTTCATCTACGCCATCGCCAGCGATGATACCTTACCTGCTTCGGCTCCGCGCAGCCGAATTTTCCGCGTTAGTCCGACCAACGGATTGGCGACGCAAATCGGCGACGCTGCCGGGATTACGTTGACGACGGGCAGCGGCGGCGATCAAAACCCTTATTTCGACGGTCTCGCCATTCTGCCGGACGGACGCGCCTTCGGCACTGAAGCCCGCTTCACCAGCAACCCGACTCAATCAACCGATCCGAACGTCGCCGATAACAGCGGTATGTATCGTATTTTCCTGACCGGTCCAAGCGTCGGACGAGCGACATTTACAAAATATCTGCTGCCGACCGATGTCAACCGCGACACCGGCTCGGCGAACAACGGCTCTACAATTTATCTGCTGCTCGAAGACGCTCGCGTGTGGACGACGACTGCTGATGCGGGAACGCCCGTCGTGCCTGCCGTCTACTCGGCATCAGCCGGATCAAACACGCTGGTCACTCCGGGTTGTTTGCGCCCGATTAGTTTCCCCGGACAATTCTGCGGCGACTTTGAAGGTTTCGACATTCCTAATAATGGAAACGGTCTTCGCTAGAGTCTGATTCAGTTCATTAAAATCGCCGACGCGAGCGAGCGAAATGCGCGGCATTATCCTGTTCGTTCGCGCCGGCGATTTTAATGAATTCAGCGGAAATGTTTTTTCTGCAAATGTTGGGTTTATTCAGATTAAGTAAAAATTCGAGTTTATCAAAAGACAGATTTTTAAAACAATATAAGAAGCCCTAAGTAAATTTTTTAAGTCAAAGGAAGATATATATAAATGTTGAAGAAAAATAAAGTCGTCATTCTATTTACATTGATTTGTTTTAGTTGGCTGCCTTCCCTGATTTTCGCCCAGCAGAGCGATAACGGCGGGTTGACCGGAACGGTTGCCGATGCCGCCGGCGCATTAGTTCCGAACGCGACCGTCACCGTGACGAATTTGGGAACGAACGCCAAGCGAACCATCACAACCAATAGACATTATTGGAAATAAGCAAAATGAATTAAACTGTGTAAATGATAGAATATAGTCAGTTAAAAGAAAAGCCGAGAGAATTTTTAGCAGTTACCAGCTTAACTGATGAAGAGTTTCAAGTTTTATTACCAACCTTT
>JAJAZE010000374.1 GCA_026785925.1 Pyrinomonadaceae bacterium | reverse complement strand
GTTAACACCTTCGGCGACGATACGGAGCGCGTCAATATCCAAACCCGAATCGGTTTCGTCGAGAATCGCCAGCGTCGGATTCAACACCGCCATCTGCAAAATCTCGTTGCGCTTTTTCTCGCCGCCGGAAAAACCTTCGTTGACCGAACGCTTGAAAAACGACGAATCCATCTCAACGATTTTCGCTCGTTCCTTCAAATAATCGTTAAATTCGAGCGGGTCAAGTTCTTCCTCGCCCGTGTGCTTCATCTTCTCGTTATACGCGAGCCGCAAAAACTGCGAATTCGATACGCCAGGAACTTCGACCGGATATTGAAACGCCAGGAAAATTCCCGCTTTGGCGCGTTCGTCCGGCTCCAATTCGAGCAAATTTTCGCCGTTGTAAAGCACTTCGCCGCTCGTTACGGTGTAGGACGGATGCCCTGCCAAAACCTTCGAGAGCGTGGATTTCCCTGAACCGTTCGGTCCCATAATCGCGTGAACTTCGCCTTTATTAACCGTGAGATTCAAACCTTTCAGAATCTCTTTGTCTTCGATACTCGCGTGTAAATCTTTAATTTCCAATAACATTTTATTAATTCCTTCAGATATAAATTTCGCCTTTCAAATACAAAACCGCGTTTCCGCCGATCTTCACGCGGTCGCCTCTTAACTCGCAGAACAACTCGCCGCCGCGAGCCGAAACTTGTTTGGCTGACAATTCCGTTTTGCCGAGTCTTCCTGCCCAATATGGAATCAGGTTGCAATGCGATGAACCGGTCACCGGGTCTTCAAAAACGCCGACTTCGGGCGCGAAAAATCTGGACACGAAATCCGCTGTTTCGCCTTTTGCCGTCACGATAAAACCGTGCGCGTCTATTTCCAAAAGTTTGGAAAAATTCGGTGCGATGTCTAAAATTTCCCGTTCGTTTTCGTAGACCAGAAAGTAGTCCCGCGCTTTCAAAACTTCTTTCGGCGTTTTACCGATGGCTTCAATCAAACCGTCTGGAATTCCACATCGCTCAACCGGACGCGCCGGAAAATCGAGAATCAAACGATCATCGTGCTTCTCGACCGATAACTCGCCGCTTTTGTGCGAATGAAATTTGACCAATGTTTCTTCGGCTTTCAAAATTTCAAAAATTACAAATGCGGCGGCAAGCGTCGCGTGTCCGCACAAATCAATTTCAAACGTCGGCGTGAACCATCGAATTTCGTAAACGTCATCTTTTTTAACAAAAAACGTCGTTTCCGAAAGGTTATTTTCGAGCGCGATTTTCTGCATCAATTCGGCATCGAGCCAACTTTCCAAAGGGCAAATCGCCGCCGGGTTTCCGCCGAAAATCTTATTCGTAAAAGCATCTACCTGAAAAATTTCAAGATTCATTTTTATTCTTTCACCGCTGCAATCGCCTGAATCTCAATCTTCGTCCCGAAATGCAAATCCTTCACCGGCACAATCGCCCGCGCCGGTTTGTGTTCGCCCAACATTCGCGCGTAAACCTCGTTCACCTTATCCCAAAGTTCCATCTCCGAAACGTAAATCGTGAACTGCAAAACGTGATTCAAATCGCTGCCCGCCGCTTTCAAAATATCCTCGACATTCCGCAAAGCGAGTTCCGCCTGCGCCTCAATCGCGCCCGTTTCCACTTCGCCCGTCACCGCATTTCTCGGCAACTGCCCCGAAACGTAAATCAAACCGTTATGCACAACGGCTGACGAATAATGCCCTTTCGGTTCGGGCGCGTTCGGCAATTTAATATTCTTCAACTCAAATTCTCCAAAATCTTTTCAATCTCAATTTTCAAAGACGGCAAAAAATCCTGCGTGATTCGCCAGACGATTTCGATGTCAACTGAAAAATAGCCGTGCGCCAAACGGTCGCGTGTGCCTGCCATTTTTCGCCATTCGATTTGCGGGTTGCTCAACTTTAATTCGGATGACAAATTTTTGGTCGCTTCACCGATAATTTCGAGTTGGCGGACGACAGCATCTTGTCGTAAATTATCTTGACCGAATTTTTCCTCATTCAAATTCAGCAAATAATCTTCGATTTTCCCGATTGATTCAAGAATATGTTTTAACCGAATCGAGTTTTCTTTCTCCATAAAAAATCTGCAAATCTTCAAAGACACTCTCCCGAATCAGCGGATGCAATGATTTTTCAGTAATCAAATCAACCTTTCTGCCAAGCGTGTCTTCAATCTCAAACGCTGCATCAAGCCAGTCAATCCCTTTCGGCTTGGAAAACCGCACTAGCAAATCAATATCGCTTTTTTCGTTTGCTTCACCACGCGCAAATGAACCGAACAACGCGCAAAATTCGATGTCGTTGCGCTGGCAAATCTCGACGATTTTTTCTTTTTCGGCTAAAGCTAGGTTCATTTTTATAAATTTTCCGATTGCAACCCTGTTTTCTTGGCAATTCTCGACATCAATTTCGAGCCGATTTCTTCGCCGTCGTGAAATGCAAAAACATAATCCGCCCAACCTTCACGCGACAAAGTTTTGTGCCAACCTTCCTGCCGTTTGATTTGCCAGCCGATTTTCTCAAGCGCGGCTAAAACTCGTTTGGCTTTCGCGGATTTCCAATTGCTCATACCGCTTGGAAAATCAAACTTTCAACTTGACTTGGCAAACTCTCTCCATTTTCCAAACGGTCGGCGATAACCTGTAAAGCTAAAATTTTTACTTTCTTTATTGCCTCTTCGCGCGTTTCGCCATAAACAAGAACGCCGTTAAGCGCGTCAATCTCGGCAATCCAGCATCCGTCGGTTTCTTGTTCGAGTTCGATTGCTAAATTCATAACTTATTTAATTTTAGGGAGTCAGCAATTACTTGAATTTCTTTATCTGCAACATTCCAATCTTCATCAGGAGCTTGAATTATAATTACAGCCTCGGCTTCCTGCTGAGTGATAAGAAAAAAGTCTAAAGTGTGAGGAATATTTTCACCGAGCAAAGTAATAGAATATTTCTTTCGGATACCTTTATATTTCTCATTGTTTATAGTTCGTTCCGCCTCGCCACTCTTAACCATAGAAACTTTTCCAATTGGAATATCGGATGTTATTCCTTTTAGAAAATCTTCTGAGTATTCGCCTAAATCAATAGTGTAGCCCGATTTGAGTAAGGTTATAATAAGCAGCGTGTTATCAGAATCCTGAATGTTCACAAGTCTTCTTCCGTCTTCCAACATTGTGTCTTCAGTAACATTCCAATTGTCCGGGTATAAAAAATTCAATTCATTCTTTTCATAAACTTTTGTAACAAATTCTTTCTGAGGCTTTTTACGCGAATCAATAATTTTCTCAACAAATTGACAAGAAGTTAGCGCAAAGCAAGTCGCTATAATAAACAAAATTATTCTCGCCTTAATCATATCTATCCAACGCTGCCTTCCAATTCCAACCCAAAAGTTCCTGCGCTTCGACAATACCAATCGTTACAAATAAAGTTTTATAATGTGATGCCACACGCCGAGAATTTCCCGCAAATCGGTGAACACTTTGTTATCAACATAGTAAATATCGTTTTCGAGCTTCATAAACTGCCACTCGATGCCGTCGGTCGCGCAGCCGTAAATGAACGGAATGTCTTTGCCCTCCATTTCGTTGTAGAATTTCGCTCCCAACATTTGCGCGGCGCATTGCGCGATGCCCCAATCCATATCTTCATCTTTGGCTTCGGCAAGCGAGATTATCGGCGCGTCAATATAAAGTTTCGGCGGATGCAGCGCGAAGAAAAAATCGCACTCGCCCGACAAATCGTCTTCGGGTTTGACGTTTAATGCCTCGCCCGAAAAAAAAGAAATCCGGTCGGTGTAATGTTTTGAGGCTTCCAGCAAAATCGGTGAAACGATGCGCTCCGATTTCGATTTTTCATTGGTGATCGGTGTCCCTTTCGCCATCTCTAAAGTTTCCAAAAGCCAACTGCTCGGCTCGACTTTTTCAAGGTCTTCGGCAAACAAACTCATCAAACGCATATCGAGATTAAATTTCTTGACGACGCTTTTGATCTGCCTGTAATTGCTGTAACCCATAATCTTGCCCCGTCTTACCCGACACTTCCTTCCAATTTCAATCCGAGAAGTTTCTGCGCTTCAACGGCGTATTCCAGCGGCAGTTCTTTGAAAACTTCTTTGCAGAATCCGTTGATAATCAGCGAAACCGCGTCTTCCTGCGAGATACCGCGCTGCTGCAAATAAAACAGTTGCTCTTCGCTGATTTTCGATGTCGTTGCTTCGTGTTCGACTCGCGCCGTGTTGTTCATCACTTCAATATACGGAAAAGTGTTCGCTTCAGAAGTTGCGCCGATCAGCATCGAATCGCACTGCGTGTAGTTTCTTGCGCCCGCCGCTTTCGGCATTACTTTGACCAATCCGCGATACGAATTATTCGATTTTCCGGCGGAAATTCCTTTGGAGATAATCGTTGATTTCGTGTTTTTGCCGATGTGAATCATCTTCGTGCCGGTGTCGGCGACCTGCGCGTGATTGGTCAGCGCGACCGAATAAAAT
>JAJAZE010000373.1 GCA_026785925.1 Pyrinomonadaceae bacterium | reverse complement strand
GCGGTTTCCGGCAAATTCGGAATCACCGTCTGCACACGATTCTCGACTTCCTGCGCCGCGACGTTGACATCTTTTTCCAGCACGAATTGAACGAAAACTTGCGCCGCGCCTTCGACCGAAGTCGAGCGCAATTCGTCAATCCCGCTAATCGTATTAACGGCTTCCTCGATTTTCTCGGTCACTTCCGTTTCGATTTCCTGCGGCGACGCGCCCGGATTGATAACCGTAATCGTAATCGTCGGAAAATCAATCTTCGGAAACAAATCAAGTCCGAGCGAGAAAAACGAAAACGCGCCGACCGTCACCAGCGACAAAATCAACATCGTCGCAAAAACGGGACGCTTCACACAAACTTCTGCTAACCATTGCATAATCTTTTAGTTCAAAGTTCAAGGTTTAAGGTTCAAAGTTACCTCGTTTGGCAGTTCCGATATTTGCTTTAAATACTCTATTTGACCGACGCAAACTTTGAACCTTGAACTTTGAACCGCTTTTTTACTGCCTCACTGAAACGCCGTCGTAAATCTGCCCGATATTGCTGACGGCGACCGATTCGTTTTCCTGAACGCCCTGCTGAATCTCAATTAAATCGTTTTCCAAAACGCCGGTTTTGACGATGCGCTCTTCGGCGCGTCCGTCTTTGACGATGAAAACTTTGTTCGTGTCGCCGTCAACTTTGATTGCCGAAGCGGGAATCATCACCGATGGTTTCGGCGCGGATTGGGCGATTCTGACGGTCGCAAATTGTCCGGGTTTTAATAAACCTTCGGTGTTTTCGACTTCGGCTTCGACAATTAAACTGCGCGAAGTCGCGTTGAGATTCGGCGCGAGGCGCGTGACGATGCCGTTAAAATTTCTATCGGGAAACGCGCTCGTTTGCAGTGAAATCGCCTGCCCGTTTTTGACTTGCCCGATTGATTGTTCGGGAACGTCAATCCGCATTCGCAGAACCGAGGTGCGAACAATCGTCGCTATTTTAGTGGTCGTCGCGGCGAATTCGCCCAAATCAGCCGTTCGTTCGGAAATATAGCCGCTGATCGGCGCGTAAATCGTCGCGTCGCCAATCGCTTTCTGCGTCGTCGCAATTTGCGTTCGCGCCGCGTCCGCCGCCGCCCGCGCCGTGTTGACGGCGGCGAGCGCGTTGCCGACCTGCGTCTGCGCCGTCCGAATCGCGGCGACGGCAACCGCCGCCGTCGAACGCGATTCATCAAGCTGCGCCCGCAATTGATCGCGCTGCGCTTTGCGCTGATCGTAAATCGTGCGGGCGACATCGCCTGATTCGAGCAGGCGTTCGGCGCGTCCCAATTCTTTTTCCGCCAAATTAAGTTGTGCCTGAGTTGCGCGAACCTGCGAAAAAGTTTCGATGTCGAAAGTCGAGCCTTCGGTCAAACCGAGCCGCGCCTGCGCTTGCCGCACATTTGCCCGCGCCGCTTCGACCTGCGCCTGCGTTTGCTGCACATTCGATTCGGCTTGCTGAACCTGCGCCTGCGCCTGCTCTAATTTGATTCGCGCATCGCGGTCGTCGAGTTGAACTAAAACCGCGCCCTTCTGCACATAGCTGCCGAGATCGAAATTAACCGCCGTGATTTTTCCGCCGACCGTCGGCGCAACGTCGGTTTGCGCGTCGCTCGCCAGTGTTCCGGTCGCTTCAAAATACGTCGGCAGGTTGCGGACAATCGCCCGCGTGGTCGTCGTCTCGACCATCGTCGGCGCGGCGTTGGCGTTGGTATTATTGGCGTTTGCCGCTTTCGAGCCGCTGCACGAAGCGGCAAACAAAACGCTGAAACTCAACAGACTGCTGAAAAATAATGATCTATAAATTGCTTGCTGTGTCATTCTATTTGTAAATAAAAATTTGAAATATGTTATGCCGCAATGCCGCGCAGTAAAATTTCGGCAAAATTCTTTGCCGCTTCTTCATTGGAAATTTTCAACAACTTTTGTTCCTTATCCCACAAAAGATTATTCAGCGAGTGATGCACGAACATTCCGACAAATGCCCGCACGACGATGTTCGGTTCAATCGTGCGAAACTCGCCGTCCGCTTGCCGCTGACGAATGTAACCGCCCAAAAAGTTGTAGACATCGGTAATGAAACTTTCAAAAAACATCCGCGCCAGATCGTGATTTTCCAGTGCCGAATGGAGCATCAAACGCAGAAACTCGCCATCTTCCGAATGATGTTCGAGCGCGTTTAAAGCCATCGTATAAAAAACGCCGTAATCGTCTTTGGCTTTTATTTTCTCATTGACTTTTTCAAATGGACTTTCAAAAGTCCGGTTGCACGCTTTGTGATCGAGCAGTGCCGAATAAAGCTCGTCTTTGTTCGCAAAATGGCGGAAAATAATCGCTTCCGAAACGCCCGCCGCCCGCGCGATTTCTTTGGTCGTCGTGCCGCTGAAGCCGCGCTGGGAAAATAGATTGATGGCGACCTGCAATATCTGCGAACGCCGCTCGTCGCCAGTCATTCGGCTGTTCGGCGATTCAGTTGTTTCCAATTCTTTAATCAATAATTTCTCCAAATCAATATAAGTAAGTGCTTACTTACTTTCTCAAATGGAAAAAAATTTGTCAAGAATCGTCGAATGGATTCGGCGCGAACCTCAACAAAGAATTTTTCGTATCAACTTTTCATCAGGCAGAGACATCAAAGCCGAAACCGAAAAGCAGGAAATGTAATATCGGTTAATTTAGAGTTTAGAAAGGAGATAAAAAAATGGCGGAAACAATTTCAAATCAACAGCAAGGATTAGTCAAACCCGAAATTCACAACGGCGAAGACAAAACGGGAAGCGATTATATGAACGAATTCAAAGGACAGGCGCAGGAATACGGTCAAAAATTTCAGGACGCGGCGGTCAAAGCCAAAGATTACGCGAGCGAAACTTTATCGGCGGCAAGCGATAAATTTAAGGAATTGCAGGGCAAAGACCCGAAGGAATTAGTCGAAAATGCGAAAGATTACGCTCGTCAGAAGCCCGGAAAAACGATCTTGATTTCAGCGGCAGTCGGTTTGGTTTTGGGATTACTGCTCAAAGGTGGTCGCCGCTAAATCTTTTACGGTAAAATCTTTATCGTTAATTAAAAATAAAAAAGCGGCTCGAAAAATCGAGCCGCTTTTTTCATAAGCAACATTTTTTTATTGCGAACTGTTAAATCGAAGGTTAATTTTGAGCGTGAATCAAACGCCGCATCTGGTCGCCGAAAAGCACGTCCATCTTTTGCGGTTCGATAATCGCCATTACTTCGCCCTGTCCGAAAGTCGCGTGGAGAATCGCCTGACCTTTGCGGTATTTGCGCGTCCGGTCATACTCGCTGCCGGGCTTGGCGATCATTCCGACCGACTTTTTAACGCCGCTTTTGTAAGTGCTGACGGTCGCGCAGGTATCACAGATCAGTTTGGTGAACTGCCCCAATTTGGTGACGGTCGCCACCGTGTGGTTGCTTTCGACATCACACATCGAACACATCACTTCGACTTTTTCATCAATCGTATATTTTTTCTTTGCCATAACACACTTCCTTATTTTTGATTAAATTATCTTGAACGCGAAGACCGGCTTCGGAAGGCGCGAAACGGTTTTTTCGGCTTTTCAAAGGTCGGCAGCACACCGCCAAAATCCGGCAGCAACACGCGCTCGACTTTTTGACCGGTCAATTTTTCAATCGTCCGCATCGTGATTTCATCGCCCGGCGTGACGAGCGTAATGGCGCGACCTTTGTTGCCGGCTCTGCCCGTGCGCCCGATGCGGTGAACGTAATCTTCGGCGACTTCCGGCACGTCGTAATTGATAACGTGCGAAACCGAGTCAATATCAATGCCGCGCGCAGCGACATCGGTTGCCACTAAAACGCGCGTAATGCCATTTTTAAATTCGCGCAAAGCCGTTTCGCGCTGCGACTGCGAACGGTCGCCGTGAATGCGCGTGGCTTTGTGCGAACGCGCTTCGAGAATATGCGAAAGACGGTCGGCTCCGCGTTTGGTGCGCGTGAAAACCAGCACACGCTCGAACTTCTCGCGCTCTAATAAATCGAGCAGCAAAACGGTTTTCGACTGTGCCGAGACCGGATAAACAGTCTGCTCGATTAAATCGGTAGTTTGTCCGCCGCGACTGACTTCGACGTATTGCGGGCGGCTGTTCATCATCGCCTTGGCAATTTTCCCGACTTCGGGAGTAATCGTCGCCGAGAAAAACAGCGTCTGCCGTTCTTTCGGAATTGATTGGAGAATTCGTCGAATCGCGGGCAAAAATCCCATATCGAGCATTCGGTCGGCTTCATCGAGAACGAGCGTTTGCAGATTTGAAAAATCAATCGCGCCCTGCTGCATAAAATCAATCAAGCGTCCGGGCGTGGCGATAATAATGTTGGCTCCGCGCAAACCTTCGGTTTGACGTTTGTAGCCCGCGCCGCCGATCAAGGCGACGCAGCGCATTTTTTTCGGGGCGAACTGGCGGCACGCCGCGTCAATTTGCGTGGCGAGTTCGCGCGTTGGTGCTAATACCAAAACTGCCACGCCGGTAGTTTTAGCGTTTGATATTCGTTGAATCAACGGAAGCAGAAACGCCGCCGTTTTGCCCGTGCCGGTTTCGGCGCAGGCGATGACATCCTCACCTTTGAGAACGATAGGAATGGTTTCCTTTTGAATTGGGGTCGGTTCGGTAAAACCGAGCGACTCGCAAACTTGCGTCAAAGCAGACTGCAAGCCTAATTGTTTGAAGTTCATTAAATCCTTTAAATTGATTTGCTCGACCGATGAAACGGGAGCGAAAAATCTTTTATATAGCCTAAGTGCTAGTTACAGTGATGGGAATTAAACCGAGAGATTAGACACTGATTGGTTAGGATTGTTTAAGATTGAAAAAATAATATTTGCAAAATCCTCAATAATCCTAATCAATTCTTAATAAATCAGCTTTTGACGGCTTTTTATTGCAACTAGCAGACTTGGGTTACCGCAGGAAATAACTTTTAAAAAATGTCAGCGGCTTCGACAACTAACAAATATTTGTCGAAGCCGCTTGGGTTAGGGTAAAAGCACCGAAAACTACCAGCGCGAACCGCCGCCGCCGCCGCCGCCGTAACCGCCGCCGCCGC
>JAJAZE010000372.1 GCA_026785925.1 Pyrinomonadaceae bacterium | reverse complement strand
GAATCCGAGCGTTTGCAGGTTTTAACAAATACGCATTCGCTTCCGCGCTGGCGCGTTAACGGTCCGCTTTCCAATCTGCCGCAATTCAGCCAAGCCTTCGGCTGCAAAAAACCTGACGCAATGGTCAAAGAAGACGTTTGTTTAATCTGGTAAATTTCAGCAAAAAGATTAAAGGAGTCGGGAGGTTTTAACTTCCCGACTCCTTTTATTTTGGGAGTATCAGATGTTTCGGGCGTATTCACCGCCTGAAAATTTGACCAAAAATTCAAAGATATGGATTTAAATTACTTTTTGTGATTTGTTTTGTTTTTTTGCAGTCATTAGAAACGGTTAAATTGAGCATTTCAAGTCACTTGCACGATTTACTCCAAAAGGCACAATAGTTGCAAATTTCATTCGCATTGGAAACTATGTTGGTTTCTTTTTAAATCATCAATATAAACCCTAGAAAGTTTTAGGCTATATCTAAGAGAGGAATAAAAAAATTATGAAAACTACCCTAAAAGTTTTAACTGCGGTTGTTTTCGCTTTCGGCTTGCTGCTGGCTCCGACCGGCATTTTCGCCCAAACGTCAACTACAGGAAACATTGAAGGAACAGTAACTGATTCGACCGGAGCGGTCGTTCCCGGCATTACTGTGCTGGTATCAGGTGCTAATCTAATCCGTTCGCAATCGGCGACAACCAATGACGAAGGTAATTACCGGGTTGGCAGTTTGCCGCCAGGAAAATACACAGTTGTCGTTGAAGCAGTTCAAGGTTTTGGCAAATATGAAGCGACCGATGTCGAAGTCAATCTGTCAAAAAGCAGCGGCGTAAACATCACGTTAAGCGCGGCTGGCAGCGGTGTGACCACAGTTGACGTGGTTGCCGGTGCTAATATTGACCAGACCAGCAACACCAGCGGTGAAAACGTAACTACTGAGCAATTCAGCAATTTCCCGACCCAGCGCACGGTTCAGTCAATTTACACAATTGCTCCGACCGTGACCCGTTCGGGTTTGCGTGATGCTTCGGGACGCGACCGTGACCCTTCGGTTGCCGGTTCGTCCGGTCCTGAAAACAACTACATTCTCGACGGCGTGAACACGACCGACCCGGCTTTTGGCGGCGGCGGCGCAAATCTACCATTCGAGTTCGTTCAGGAAGTCGAAGTCAAAACTGGTGCTTTCGGTGCCGAATACGGTCTCTCGACCGGCGGTATTTTCAACGTCATCACCAAGAGCGGCAGTAACGAATTTAGAGGTGATGCCTTTATTTACTACACCGGAAAGAATTTTGTTCGTGAAACGAAAAACTTCCCCTTCACCGGTTCCGCACCGGACGGCTTTTCGGAATATGATGCCGGATTTGATCTCGGCGGTCCGATTGTTAAAGATAAACTTTGGTTCTTCGGGGCATTCAACCCGCAACGTCGCACCAACAATTCCTTGACCCAAACTTTCCGTCAGGAAGTTGAAAACAAAATCACCACGCCGTTTTACTCAGGTAAAATCACCTACGGCATTAACGACAACAATACTTTCAACTTCTCAACCTTTGGTGATTTCACCAAACGCGAAGGATTTTTGGGCGGTTCGGGCTTCGGTGCCGACACCAATAGTTTTGAAGGCTTAGTAGAAACAGGCGGATCAAATTATGCTTTCCGTTTGAACTCGACTTTCAATCAAAATTTTGTAGCAGAGTTTTCCGTTGGACTGCATTTCCAACGAAATAACACCACTCCCAATGCAAGTGTTGCGTCATCACCTTTGACAATCGATACTTTTGCCATCCTCGGTTCAAACGGCTCGGTTGTTACGCCGACTCAAACCGGTGTTTTAGCAAGTTCAACGAATGTCGGCTTTGTTGACTATGTTTTTTCTCCGGGTGGAAGGCTTCAACGTGGTTTCACTCGAGGCGGTTTTGGTGCGGTCTCTGATCAAACTCGTGACCGCTACGAAGCGGCGGCGAGATTCCAAAGCACATTTAAACAACACACGTTCAAATATGGTCTGGAACTTTATCGTAACAAATACAATATTGATACCCAATCAACCGGTCCGACCAATACTTTTGCCAATCCATTAGGCGTTGCTACGGTTACTGGTACTGCCAATGACAATGTGGTCAATGGTTTCACTGTTCAAAACAGATTCAGCGTTTGCACGACCCGCAGTATTGCCGGTGTCGGCACGGTTGTTTGTCCAAGCAGTGCAGCAACGGCGGCTTTTAATTCATTGCCTGCGGCATCGCGTCCAGTCGGTTTCGCTGCTAATGCGATTACAGGCACAATTCTTCAAAGTGAAGCATTAAACAATCCGTTTTTGATTCGCTTGAGTACTCGTCTTCGCAGTTTTGAGTTACACGCGAACACTCGCACGGATGTTGAAAGTTTCTACGTTCAGGACGATATTAAAATCAGTCCGACGGTTCAGCTGAATCTTGGTTTACGTTGGGATTATCAACAAGCATACGGCAACGGCGACGAAAAATATCTTTCTTTGAACAATTTCAAAGACAATCTTCAACCGCGAATCGGACTTATTTATGACTTTACCGGCAAAGGTAAAGGCAAAATTTCCGCCAACTTTGCGCGTTACCTGGAAACACCGCTTCCGCTCGACATTAATGTCCGTGCCGGCAGCGTCGAATCGCAAACCGACAAAAACTTTAACGTAAATCGCTTGAATGCTCCGTTAAGTTCAACCATCGCTTCCGGTTTCGGAACTCGTAACTTGGGCGCGGAAACAACTCCGTTTCCTTCGAGCTTGAAACCACAGACCGTTAATGAATTTAACCTCGGCTTTGAATACGAATTACAAAGAAATTTGGTGGTCGGTGTGCGCGGCATTTATCGGGCGCAGGGTTCGGTAATCGAAGATGGTTCGTTTGATGACGGAAATCATTATTTTCTGTTTAATCCGGGCGAAACTTCACCGAGTGAAGTGGTCGGTTTGATTCCTTCTTTGACAGCGCAAGAGCGAGCAGACATTATCGCGGCAGGCGATGTTTTTGGACGCGCTCGTCGTTATTATCGCGCACTTGAGTTTACAGCAACTCGTCGCTTCAATAACAATTTCTCGTTCATTACCTCGTATGTTTTCTCGAGTCTGACCGGAAACTACGAAGGCTTGTTCCGCAACGACAACGGACAATCTGACCCGAATATCACCTCGTTGTTCGACTTGCCCAGTCTGCTTGGAAATGGTTACGGACGACTTCCGAATGACCGTCCGCATCAGTTCAAATTTAACGGAACTTACGTCACGCCATTCAAATTAGTTGTTTCAGGTAACTTCTATATTCAATCCGGTACACCGTTCAGCAGACTGACATCGCATCCGGTCTACGGCGACAATGAAGGCTTTGGAGATCCGCGCGGCACGTCAATCGTTCCGAATGTCGGGCTGCTCATCCCAAATGGTAACGCCGGAATATCGAGTGCTGTTGGTGGGAATAGAACCCCGACGACATTTAACCTCGATATGGGTGTTTATCTTCCGATTGCTTTCGGTGAAAAACGCGAACTGCGCTTTACCGCCGATGTTTTCAACTTAACCAACGCGCAACGCGCAATTACACTTTCGCAAACTTCCGAGAACACCAGCGGTATTGCGGGAGTTGCCAATGTTCCGAATCCGTTTTTCGGAACGGGAACTATTTTCCAGTATCCGACCACATTACGACTTGGAGCAAAATTCCGCTTCTGATAATCAGTCGGTAACATAAAACTGAAAAGGGAGAGTAATTATTTACTTTCCCTTTTTTTTTATGATAAAATTCCGTTCAAATCAGCAATTTTGTGAGACTACTTGTAGATAAAAGTTTTTGGAAAACATCAAGCGTTTGGATTTTACACTTATACGTGATGTTGCCGACGAATTGCGCCGAAACAAATTAAAGTTTAAACGTCGAATTAAAGGGAGTTTTAGTATGCGAAGAGAGATCATAAAAGCATGGTCAGTCCAGTTTTCTAAATTTTTAACAATTACGATGTTTTTATTACTGCCTGTAATAATGGTCAAAGCGCAAGGCTATGGGGATAGGGGAACTAGCGGAACGGGTGGTGTCCATACGATACAAGGTCGCATCAGATTTCCTTCCAACCGTCCGGCAACCGCTTTCAGGATCAGACTTGAAAGCACTAACTCGGCGACTTTGACGGCTTTTTCCAATTCAGAAGGTGTTTTCTATTTTAGTGGTTTGGAGCCGAGTAATTACACGGTCATTATCGAAACCAGCGATGAATATGCCCCAATCAGGGAGAGCGTTTATATTGACCGCGAAATTGCCGGTAAAACAGGTAGAACTTTTAGTGTCATTTTTGATTTGCGTTCTAAAAGCATTTCAACAACTCCCAACGGAGTGGTCAGCGCATCATTGGCAAATGTTCCGAAATCGGCTTTGGAGCAATTCAAAAAAGCCATCGAAGCCATCGGAAAGAACGATCCGAAATTGGGGATCGAGAAACTGAACGAAGCGGTCAGATTGTATCCGCAGTTTGCTGAAGCATACAGCGAACTTGGTGCTTTGTATTTGAAAAACGGTGAATTGGCTAAAGCGGAAGAAGCACTTCGCAAAACTCTCCAGCTCAACGCAAAAAATCCAGCCGCGCAGCTTAATTACGGTATCGTTTTGTTAAATCAAAGAAAAATGTTCGAGGCGGAAAAAGAATTGGAGAAAGCCGTTCTCGCCGATGAAAATGCCGCGACTCCGCATCTTTATTTGGGTATCGCGCTGCTCGGACTCGACTATCCAGACTACGCTGAAAAAGAGTTTTTGAAAGCGATCAGTTTGAGAGATGACGAAAAGATGGCACAAGCTCATCGTTATCTGGGAGGCATTTACTGGAAAAAGGGGAAATTTCAACCGGCGATTGAAGAATTGGAGAAATATCTTAAATTTCTGCCGAAGGCTCCCGATGCCGAAAAAGTTCAAGCGACGATAAAACAATTGCGGGAAAAGGTAAAGTGACTTTTACATTAATCGTTGAATTCAAGTAAATGTCCTAATTTTTCCTTTTTCGTGCGAAGGTAATGCGCCGCCGGTTCTTGTGTTTCGACTTCAATCGGAACGCGCTCGATAACTCTCAAACCGGCTTTTTCCAAAGCCTCGATTTTATCCGGGTTGTTCGACATCACGCGCACTTTGCAAAGTCCTAAATCAAAAAGAATTTCGGCGCATTGCTGATATTCCCGCGCATCTACGACAAAGCCGAGCTTTTCGTTGGCTTCGACCGTATCGGCACCTTCATCCTGAAGCGCGTAGGCTCGAATTTTGTTGATAATACCGATGCCGCGACCTTCCTGCTGCTGATAAACAATTGCTCCGCGACCTTCGGCTTCGATTAATTCCATCGCTTTTCTAAGCTGTAATCCGCAATCGCATTTGATTGAACCGAATACATCGCCCGTCAAGCATTGCGAATGAATTCTGACGAGCGTCGGCACATCCGCCTGCATTTCGCCCTTGTATAAAACGACGAATTCCTCGTTGCTGTTTAGTGAGCGATAACCGGCGATTCTAAATTCGCCGATCTGTGTCGGCAGATTTGCGGAAGCAACTCTTTCGACGGAAATTGTATGCGTTTTCGGCAAACAATCCTGGTTATTTTCTAACAAATTCTATCTCCAAAAACTAAATTAGAATCTCTTTCTAAAAGTATAACCTTAAAGCAACTGAAATTATAAATTTCGGTTTGATTTTAATTTGTTTGAAGTTGTATTGACTTGAAAGTGAAAGAGTTAAGAGGTGTTTCAAGATTTACAGCCTTGAAACACCTCTTAACTCTTTCGGTTGCTAAAAATAATTTTATTTTTTTAAGTCTTCTAAATTTTCCGTATTTTCCGGTTCTTCCTTCTTTTCTTCGTGTGCAAAAACCGCGCCGTCATTAGTCCCGAAGATGCGAGACAAAAGACTCTCTAAAACTTCCGAAATTTTTGAAGGTCGCTTTTCGGCGACTACCGCTTTTACTTCCTCTTCAGCAAAAGCCAAATCTAATCTGACCAACTCCGTCGTTACCTGCCGGCAAAATGAACACTCAACCAAATGACTGACCACCGGCTTTAATTCACGTTCACTCAAGTTGCCTTCCGCAAAAGCCGCCAAAGAATCCTCATCCAAATGCCGTTCCTGCAAAGCTAGATTATTGTCCGAAATTCGTGAGCGCAAATAACGGTCAAGCACCCCTTGTATTTGTATATCTTGTGGATTAATTATCCCCTTATTTTCCATCTTTTGTTCCAGCCTCCCATTTCAGAGACGTAACTTATTTGTAAAGTTTGCGTTAATTCACCCGCAGTTCTCTAAAAACAGGTCTCTTCGATGCTCAGGATAGCTTTTAAGTTGTCGTTAGATTGCGATAAAGATTGGGACCGGCAAGGTCTTGCGTGGCGAGTTCCATACAAATATCTAATTCTTCTTCGCCGAATTGATGCGTCATTTGAAGATCGGCGCGAAAGGTTTTCAAAACTTTAGCGTAGCTTTTCTCCAGCCAGCGCATTATCGTTGATTCGTGAATGCGGCTTTCTGGGTTTGTTTCACGATTGGCGGATTTTCTTTGAAACCAGCCGCGCAGCGGCGAAGCGGAGTTTTCGACCATTCGGGCAATCTCACGTAATTTCAAATTTTCGACGTGATAATAAAGCAGCAGAAGTTTTTCGTGGTCGTCAAGCGATGCAAAAGCGTTTTCTATCGCCGACAGTGTGGCTTTCCGGTAACGATCTTTGGCGATTTGTTCGATCATATCGCTTTCGCCGCCCAATTTGAGTTCGGCAAAAGTCGAGTGAGCGTAGCCTTCTCCAACCGTTTCGGTCATTTCGTCGAGCGATACTTCGTCGTGACTGGCGCGATGCAAATCCACCAGCGAATGCCAAATCACCGTCCGCAGCCAGCCGCGCAAAGAACCGCGTCCGCTGTAAGTCGCAAATTTTGAAACTCTTTCGCCGTCAACCACGCGCGTCCCATAGAGTTCGACGTAAACGCTGTCAACGACTTCCTGCGCGTCAATTTCCGTCCGCGCCAGATGCCGCGCAACTCTTTCCAAATACGAGCGGTGCTGCTGGTCAAAGTCCCACCAAGCGCGTTCATTTCCGTTCGCGCAGGCAATTGCCAGAAACAAATCGTCAGCTTGAATCTGGCGTAAAAATTCTTTTACTTCTTCAACTTTCGGAGTTTCGGATGGATTATTTTGAACGTAGCGGCGAATGGTTTTATAAAGAGAAGTTTTTAGATGATCGGCTGAAAGCCCGAAATTAGGCGCACTTGCGACGCACCGGGCGTAGATTTCGTTCATCACGGATTCGCATTCGAGAAATAAATCTTCGTGTTGTATTGTTTCAGGGGACATTAGATAAGTCGCTATTATAGACGATTTTTTCGATTTAGCATAGCTTTTTCTCAAGCGGCTGGTAATGCCTCAGTAAAAAGTTATGGGCAACAATTTTAAATTTTGAAGACCCGTAAGTCTTTTATTTTCAATAAACCTATTTTCAAGAAATAGCTTCTGTAACTTATGACTGAGGCATTACAGCGGCTGGTATTAAATAAAAATGAACTAACCGACCGCATCGTATTCTAAAATCAAGCTCTGATTTTGGTGATCGGCAACCGGAGTTTCCAGCTTTTCTTCGACGTATTGCAGTTGATACAACCGCCAGTAAAGTCCGCGTCCGGCGAGCAGTTCGTTGTGCGTTCCCGCCTCGCGTAATTCTCCGTGATGAAAGACGATAATCCGGTCGCATTTTTGCACAGTCGAAAGACGATGCGCGACGACCAGCGAAGTTCTCGCCTGCATCACGCGATCAACCGCTTGCTGAATAAGCTGTTCGGTTTCCGTGTCAATCGAACTCGTCGCCTCGTCGAGAACGAGAATTTTCGGGTCGAAAGCCAAAGCCCGCGCAAAAGAAATCAACTGTTTTTGCCCGACCGAAAGACCTGCGCCGCGCTCTCTGACCACCGATTGGTAAGTTTCCGGCAGTTTTTCCACAAATTCGTCGGCGTGGACTTCCTTTGCCGCCCAAACTATTTTTTGATCGTCAATCTTTTTATTGCCGAGCCGGATATTGTCGGCAATCGAACCGCTGAATAGAAAAACGTCCTGCAAAACGACCGCGAAATTTTCCCGCAGACTCGGCAAATCCCAATCGCGCACGTCCACGCCGTCGAGCGTAATTTTTCCTTTCTGCACATCGTAAAAGCGCATCAGCAGATTTGTCACCGTCGTTTTGCCGGAACCGGTCGCGCCGACGAGCGCGATTGATTCGCCGACTTCAACCGAAAATGAAACGTCTTTCAAAACCCAATCTTCATTTTTGTAGGCGAACCAAACATTCTGAAATTCGATTTTGCCGACGGCTTTACCGGTTTTTTTCGGCTGCACAGGCGTTTTAATCTGAATCGGTAAATCGAGCAGAATAAAAATTCGATGCGACGCGACAATCGCGGCTTGCAGGACGTTGAATTTGTCGGACAAATCGCGTATCGGCTGAAAAAGCTGCTGCGAATATTGAATAAATGCGATAACTACGCCGATTTTCAAAAGTTCGCCGCTTGCCGAAACGCCGGTTAAAAGTTGATAACCGCCGAACCAGATAACGAGCGCGATGCCGATTGCGCCTATAAAATCTACGAGCGGATAAAAAATCGAGTAATAATAAATCGTTTCGATGTTCGCGTTGCGGTAATCGTCGTTAATGTCGTGAAAAGTTTTTTGGGTTTTGGCTTCGGCGTTAAAAAGCTGAACGGTTTGTGCGCCGGAAATATGTTCCTGCAAAAAAGCGTTCAGTTTCGCCATTCGGGTTCGCACTGCATCAAAGCCGACGCGGGCGCGTTTGCGAAACCAATTGGTCGCGGCAAACAGCAGCGGAACCGTCACTAAAACTATCAGCGCGAGCTTCCAGTCCAGATAAAACATCATTCCGATGATCGCAAAAATGATGACCAAATCGCCCAAGACATCAATCACGCCCGACGTAAAAAGTTCGTTGAGCGCGTCAACGTCGCCCGTAATTCTGGTGATGATTCGCCCGACCGGATATTTGTCGTAATAGGAAACTTCCTGCTCCTGAAGTTTAGTATAAATCTGCGTTCGCAAATCGAACATTACCTTTTGACCGACGATGTTGAGCAAAATTTCCTGAATATAGGAGAAAATAAATCGAAATAGAAAGACGGCGAAAAAGAGAAAAGAGAACAGCCAAATCCCGTCGGTTTTCTTCGGCGTAATAAAATCGTCAACCGCCATTTTGGTAAAAAGCGGCTGCAAGCTGATCAAGATATTGGTGAGAAAAGTCAGGACGAGCGCGACCGCCGCCATTTTCCAATACGGCTTGAGATAACCGAGCAGCCGCATCGTGACTCGCAAATCGTAGGTTTTCTCAATCGCTTCTTCTTCGTGAAATTTTTTCGCTTCTTCGGACATTCGGTATTTTTGGTTTTAGATTTTAGATTTTGGATTGGCAATCAAAGCGATTTAATTTGCCGAATCGAGCATCAAGGCGCGAAAACCGGCTTGGACGAAATGTTTGTCGCACGTCAGAGCGTCGCTGATGTCGTGTTCGCGCATCACGACGAATGAAACGCAGTCAACCAGACCCCAGGATTTATCTTGGTGATCTTTGTAGAGTTCAAATGCTTTATTAAAAAGCGATTCGTCGAGTCTGACGATTTCAATCGCGTCGCCGGCAAGAAACTCACCGATAATTTCGATTGCCTTTTCCTTGTTATTTCGAGCCAGAGAGTTTCCGACTTCGAGCAGAACCGCGTCCGTTGTCAGCAGCGGCTGATTATCGTATTCAAGCACCAGTTCGTTTGCCTTTTCGTGAAATTCGTCACGTCTATTAACCAGCGCGACAATGTAAAAAGTATCTACAAAAGTTTTCTTCATTTTTCGTCCCGGCTTTGATAAAAATCGTCGAGGCTTTTTTCGCCGTTCGCGTAAAGGTCGAAATTTTCCGCGAAATCCGGCGGACCGTCAATCTTGATTTTTTGCAGACGCTTTAACAATCCTTCCTTCGGTTTTTTCTCAACTAATTCCTCAACCACTTTATACAATTCCGGCAACCTGCTTTCCGGTATTTGCCGAATCTTATTGACGATTTCTTCTCTGATATTCATAACTTTTCACCTCGCTGAATAAAACCATTATCGCATAAAACGCCGCGTTTCACATTGCCAAGCCGGAATCTAAAATCTAAAATCCGAGTTGTGATGAATCGCTTTATCAACGACCGAAAAAATAATTGGGAACGACTCGAAGGATTGCTTTCGATTCTGGAAACCTCTTCGATCAAAGGTTTGTCGAGAATGGAAGTTCGGGAATTCGGCGAGCTTTATCGCCGTGCGGCGACTGATTTGGCGATTGCCCGTTCCGAGACGCGCGATCCGAAATTAATCAATTATCTCAATAGTTTGGTGATTCGCGCCCACGGCAAAATTTACCGCGCCGAAAATCAGGGCGCAAATCTCGTCTGGCAGTTTTTCGTTAAAGATTTTCCCAACGCTTTTCGCCGGACGTGGCGATTTACGGCGTTGGCGTTCGCGGTTTTTATGTTTTTCGGCATCGCGTCTTTTGTCCTTTGCTATAACGATTTGAATTTTGCCGACCAGCTCGGTTTGACCGAAATTCAATACGCCGCGCAGAGCAATCACCAATGGTGGCTGAGTTTGAATGACGGCAATCAAATCGGGGCGAGCGCGATTTTAACCAATAATATTTTAGTCGCGCTCAAGGCTTTCGCGTTCGGCGCGTTTTTCGGCATCGGCACGCTTTACGTTTTGGTAACGAACGGCTTGAGCATCGGCGGCGTTTTGGGCGTATGTTATAAAGTCAGCCCCGATTTCGGCAACAGTTTGGTGACTTTTATGGTCGGACACGGCGTGATCGAGTTGTCGTGCATTTTCATCGCGGGCGGCGCGGGAATGCTGCTCGGTTATTCGCTGATTAATCCGGGAGATTTAACCCGCGCCCAAGCCTTGAAGAAAAACGGACTGGAAGCCGTTCGGCTGGCAGTCGGCTGCGCGATTCTGCTCGTCATCGCCGGCATTATCGAAGGTTTTCTTTCGCCTTCCAACCTTCCGCCGTTCGTTAAGTTCGGCACGGGAATTATGACGGGAATTGCAATGTATTCGTATCTGATTATGGTCGGACAACAAGAAAAATCAGCTATTGTCAACGCGAATTGATCTTCACAGCAAACCTCTTTCCTTGACCTTCAAATAAGTTTCAAGCAGTTTTGGGGCAAGCGAGTTGGTCGTGACATCGAGCGCGAGACCGCCGATGGTTTCGACCAATCTTAACGCCGATTCGCGCTGGTAGATAATTTCTTCGGCGGCGGATTGGGTAAAAACGTCTTTTATTTCCTTCGGTTTTTCGCTGACGGCGTGGTTTAAATCGCGGTCGCCGATAGTGACGACAAGCGGCAAATGGCGCGGGCGCAGCAGTTTGAGCGACGAAATCAATTCCTTTGACGATTCTTTATCAACCAAATCGGTCAGAATCACGACGAACGAACGCTTTTTGGAATTGGCGGAAATGAACTGAAAGGCGCGTGAATAAGACGGCTCAATCATTTCCGGTTCGAGGTTGTGCAGAGCTTCGAGAACCGCGTCAAGATAGCGAATTCCCTTTTGCGGCGGCAGATATTTTCTGACTTTGCGCCCGAAAACCATCAAACCACAGTTGTCGCCGCCGCGCGATGCCGCCGCCATCAACGCGAGCGAAGCGTGAATCGCCGTGTCAAACTTTGTTTCATCGGCGATTCTGCCGGTCATCAAACGTCCCGCGTCGAGCGCAATCAAAATCGTCTGGTCGCGCTCGATTTGATATTGTCGGGTCGTCAGTTTTGAACGCCGCGCCGTCGCCGTCCACGAAATATGCCGCAGTTCGTCGCCGCGCACGTAATCGCGCATTGATTCAAAATCGCGTCCTTCGCCGCGCAAAACGGCTTTGCGTTGCACCGCTTGAAAGGAAATCGCGCCTAACGCTTTCAAAGCCATTTCACGCGCCCGGCGCATATTCGGATAAACCTTGACCGATTCGCTTTTGCCCAAAGCGGTCTGACACCAAACCAATCCGAGACGCGAAAGAAAGCGCACGGCAATTACGCCGAAATGATATTTGCCGCGATTCAAAGCGGTTAATTTATAAACAAAATCAACGCTCGTCTGCGCTTCAACATTAAATTCGGCTTCGCGCACATCGCCCAAAATCATTTCGGGCGGAAACTCGTCCTTAATTTTCAAACGGAAATCGCGCGGCGAAGCGTTTTCGATACGGAGTTTGATCGGCGATTCGTCGCCGATAGCAAAACGCTTTTCAAATTCGCGGCGCACGGAAAATTCGGCGGGCAAATGGCGGCTGGTAAAATAATCGAACAACGCCAGCGCGACGAGCGCGACATCGTAAATCAAAACGGCGTAACGCAGCGCGGGCGAATTCCACGACAGGGAAAGCGGCACGAAACCGAGCGCCAGCAAAATGAAAAACCGACGTGAGAAGACAAAATTCATATTTCGCGTTTGATTATAACGGAACAATGCAGAAACGGAAATTTTCAAAACGGAACGCCGTCATCTTGACGGCAGCCATCGCTTGCGATGTAATGTCTGGCAAATCAAATATTTTTGAACGCTTGAGACGTTCATTGCCGTCGAGATGACGGCGTTCCATATAAAACTATGAATAAAGTCGGCGAATTAATTCAGGAAACTATCGAAGCGATGGAAAGCGGCGCGTTGGAGGCGGCATTTGCCACGACGTGCGCGGCGGTCGCTGCGACATTGAAAAAATCTCCGGCGACTGACGAGTTATCAAGCGGCGACTACCGGGATTTTATCAAGCGGCACTGGAGATTGCTGGCGTTTATGGGTTTGCCGCGAGCGTTGCCGATGCCGTTAGAGGTTGATTATAAAT
>JAJAZE010000371.1 GCA_026785925.1 Pyrinomonadaceae bacterium | reverse complement strand
GCTTCGACGGATTTTTTCGCGTCTGTCTGCCGGAAGAAAAACCAAAAGCCGAATCCGATTAAAGCCAAAAGTAAAAAGCCAGCGGTAAAAAGCAAAAATTTCCTCGGCGGCTTGGCGGCTTCGCGTCTGTTTGTTAAAGAACCGCTTCGCAAAGACGGCGACGAATCAATTTCGCGCCGGACGCGCTTTATATCGGCGCGAATATCTGACGCGGTTTGATATGAAACGTCCGCGTCTTTTTCCAGAGCTTTTTCTAAAATTCTATCGAGTTCGACGGGCAAGGAGGGGACAAATTCGGAAACGGGTGGCGGATTGAGGTTTAAAATCGCGTTCAATGTCGCCTGCCGATTCTCGCCTTTGAACGGATTTTTCCCCGTCAGCATTTCATAAAATACCACGCCCAAACTCCACAAATCCGTGCGGTGGTCAACGTGGTCGTCGCTCACCTGTTCAGGCGACATATAGGCAAGCGTCCCGATAATCATTCCCTTCTGCGTGTAGTTCGTTAAGCTGACGTGAATCGAATCGGCTTGCGGATTGAGTTTTGCCAGACCGAAATCCAAAACTTTGACGTAACCGTCGGGACGCACCATTATATTTTCCGGCTTGATGTCGCGGTGAATAATTCCCGAAGCGTGTGCGGCGGCGAGAGCTTCGCAGGTTTGGGAAATAATCGAGAGCGTATCTTTTAACGACGGATTTTCTTTGATGAGTTCGCGGACGGTTACGCCTTGGATGTGTTCGGTGACGATAAAATTTATTCCGTCCAACTGCCCGAAATCGTAAATCGTGACGATGTTCGGATGATTCAGAGCGGACACGGCTTTGGCTTCGCGCTCGAATCTTTTGACGCGCTCGGCATCTAAAACAAACTCGGAGGGCAGAATTTTCAGCGCGACTTTGCGGTTTAATTTCGCGTCGTGAGCGAGAAAAACTTCGCCCATTCCGCCCGCGCCGAGCGGTCGCTCGATGCGGTAGTTTCCCAACTCTCTGCCGAGAATCGAAAAGTCGGCGACCGTCGTGTTGTCGTGCGCGATTTCTTTCGCCATCAAATTCATCGCCGAGTTTTCCAAAAACTTGTCGGTTTCCTTTTGCGCGGCGAGCAGGCTTAAAATTTCTTTCTTTAGTTCATCGTCGCTGCCGCATTTTTCTGACAGAAACGCTCCGCGCCGCTCGTTCGGGCTTTCCAGCACGGCATCGAAAAGCTCGTCAATTTGTTTCCAGCGTTCGGCGTTCATAGTGAAGTGGTTAGCCACGAATAACACGAATAACACGAATTATTTTTTATTTTCTTTATTCGTGTTATTCGTGTTATTCGTGGCTAAAAAATCTTCAAGCATTATTCAGTTCACGATACAGCCAAGCCTTCGCTTTGTTCCATTCGCGCATCACGGTCACGCCGGAGATTTTCAAAACTTCCGCCGTTTCTTCGACCGACAAACCGCCGAAGAATTTCAGCTCGACAATCTTCGCTTTGCGTTCGTCAAACTTCGCCAACTCATTTAACGCTTCGTCTAAAGCCACGAGGTCGGCATGTTTTTCGCTCGACACGACGAGTGCTTCTTCAATCAAAACCTGCCGCACGGCTTCATCGTCAACACGCGGACGCTTGCGGGCAAAATCTACCAGAATTCTTCTCATCAGTTGCGCCGAAACGCCGAAGAAATGCGCCCGGTTTTCCCACTTGGCGGTTTTCCAATCAATCAATCGGACGTAGGCTTCGTTGACCAGCGCGGAAGTTTGCAGCGTGTGATTTTCGCGCTCGCGCGTCATATAACTTTTGGCGATGCGGTGAAGTTCGGCGTAAATTACGGGCGTTAATTCTTCGAGCGCGTCGGCATCGCCCCCGCTCCATCTTTGCAGCAATTTGGTTACTTCTTGTATTGATTCGGCAGACATTTTTTGAAAAGAATTACGATGTTAAATTTACCACATCTACGCGGAATAAAAAATATTTCCGACTTTGGTGATAGTTTTTCGCAAACCCGAACGCATTAGTAAATGAACGGCGAAAAATGCGCCGAATTTATACGAGGAAAAAAATTATGAAAAAAATAAAAACTATATTTACAGCGGTAATTTTGTTAAGTTTCGCGGTCAACGCATTCGCGCAGCGCGGAGCGAAGGTCAAGACACTTAAAAAGGAAATGTTCAACTCGACAATCGAAAATCTGGTCGAGCCGAATGTGATGGGTTATCAATACGTGCTGATTAAAGACGGCAAAATCGCTGCCGAAGGCGCGGACGGAAAGGCTCGGACGGGAACTGACGGCAATTTGGATATGACGACTTCGACTCCGCAAAATATCGGCAGTTTGATGAAGTTTTTGTCGGGAACGGCGATGATAAATTTGTTTGAAAAACCGGCGGCGAAAGCCGATTCGGAATACAAAAAAAGAGGTTTGCAAGGCAGTCTCGATATGCCGATTTGGGGTGAGTTACCAAAAGTTTGGCTCAACCAAATTCCCGGACCGTTCGATAAAGGCATAAGTCAACGGAACATCAAGTTTAGCCAGCTTTTGCAGCATCGTTCTGGGTTTTCCGAGGCTTGGAAAAAGACGAAAACCGACGGAACTTTTCTGTCTCAACTTGCCAATCAATTTAATCCGGACCAATACGGCAAGCGCGAATATACGAATTTGAATTTTACGCTCGGCGGTTATCTTTTGCCGCTGATTGAATATCACAATTTGAATTACGATTTGGACGTGGAAACTAACGGTATGTCGCAAGTCGCTGCCGACAAATTCCTGCGCGACAATCTCGGCAAGCGAATGGACGCGCTGATGCGCGAGCGCATCTGGAACAAAATGACACCGAAATTCAACGCGACCTGCGACCCGAAAAAAGACGTAAAAGACACGGCGGCTTACGCTTATCCGAATAAAGAATCCAAAGGCGGCGGCGAATTCTTCAGTTCGATGGAAAGCAACGGACACTGCCTCGGTGTCGGCGGTTATTTTACTTCGGCGCGTGATTTGGCAAACTACGCCGCCCATTTCAGCATGACCGATTTAATCGTTACGCAAGCGGGGCGCGACGAGATGTATAAAGAAGGAATGCCCGCCGACGACCGTCTGGTTTGGAGTTCCGCGACGACCGACAATTGGATAAACACGAATTTCAAAATGTCGCGGGTCGCCTGGTCAAACGGCATTGCGGGCAACAGCAAATCTGTTTTGCTGCGCCTGCCGGACGATTATTATTTGGTTTTATTCGTCAATTCGGGTGAACTTAGCGTCGGCGAGTTGTTCACCGTCGGCACGTTGGCTTTCAAGGAAGGAATGAAACACAATTTCTAAAAACAATAAAAGTAATTTAATTGAAAAAAGCCGGACGGACGCAAAACCGTTCGGCTTTTTTCCGTCCGAAAATAAATTTTTGAAGAATGATAGTTTTTTCGATTTTCAAACGCATTAGTAATTGAAGCCAAACAAAAGGCTCGTTTTATCGGAGAAATTATTATGAAAAATTTACAGTTATTTATCATCGGACTTTTTACGATTTTATTTTATTTGATAGGTTTTACCTTGTGTGCGACTTATTTTGAGTGTTCCAAAGCGTCAATTCCTGTAAAATGATTTTGCACAAAATCTTTAATCACAGGAGTCAAGACACTTTGGAACAAGATATTTTTATCATTTTTGTTTACGATTTGGTAGCTG
>JAJAZE010000370.1 GCA_026785925.1 Pyrinomonadaceae bacterium | reverse complement strand
TTGAAAATTCCCCACGTCATCTGCACTTTGTATTGATAATTTTCCTTGCAGCCGAATTCCGGGTAAGCGGCGAGCGCGGCGGAAGAATGTCCGGGCAATTCGATTTCGGGAATGACGTTGATTTTTCGCGCCTTCGCGTAGGCAACAACATCCCTGATTTCTTCCTGCGTGTAAAATCCCGATACCGGAACGCCGTCGCCCTTAAACGTCGGCGAGTAACTTCCCGTGTGCGATTCTTTTCGCTTTGAACCGATTTCCGTTAAGCGCGGATATTTTTTAATCTCGATGCGCCAGCCCTGATCGTCGGTCAAATGCCAGTGAAATTGATTAAATTTATACTGCGCCATCAAATCAATATATTTTTTGACAAACGAAACCGGAAAAAAATGACGGCTCACGTCGAGGTGCATTCCGCGATACGCAAAGCGCGGAGCATCGAAAATGAACACGGCTGGAACTTTCGCCTGATTTTTGAAATCAATTGGCAGAAGTTGTAGAAAACTTTGGAGTGCATAAAAACGCCCTGCGCCAATTCCGTCCATTTTCACCCAATCTCTTTCAATACGCAGAAAATAAGCCTCGTTTTTGTTAATTCCGTGAGAAATAGCATTTGAAGTCTGTAAAAAAGAGATGAAATTTTTGCGCGGTTCTTTAGCGGTGATGTCGAGTTTGAGATCGTAATTTTTTTGCAAATGCTGATTTAAAAACTCTGCTAGCCGACGACCTTCCTCATCAATCGCAACTAATTTGGTTTTTCGGTTTAACTCGAATTCTCCTTTCAATTGCTTAACTGATTTCGGCTGCGGAATGATGCTCAATTCGCCCGTCTGTGCGAAAACAAATGCTCCGCAGAAAAGGCAAACGGCGGTAAAGAAAATGATTTTTTTCATATACAAATAATTCATCAAACTAATCTTTCAACAAAGCGAAAAAGACTGGAGCGCAATCCGTCCCGGTTGCAATGAGCGCAGTCTTTTTGCGCGAAAAAGTGTGTGCCGACTCGCACTTTAATAAATAACTGAATTCACTATTTCCCGGCGCATCCGTATTTTTTCACGTTTCGAGTAATCAAACACTTTTTCGTGTTGAAGCAACACTCATTGCAACCGGGACGGATTGCGCTCCAGTCGAATTACTCCAATCATCTTTTCGATAATTTCTCGATCAAATCGTCCGTCAAACTCTGCGCCGCAAACAACCCGAAGCCGTCGAATTTAAATTTCGTTTCGAGTTTCAGATAATTTTCGTTGTAAAGTTTCGAGTTCCGGTTATAAAAATGCCCGATAAACAACGCCGGATAAACCCGCGTTTTCGCGCCTTCCAAATCTTTGCGAAAATCTCGCGCCCAACTCTCGACTTTGGCGAAATTCGGGCTGTAGACCATCGGCAGCAGCGCGTCAACGTAATTTTTTTGCGCCCAACTTTTCCAATCCTGCTGTTTGACGCGCAGATTCTGTTCGATGTCCGGGAAAACCGCCGCCGAGATTTCCCATTTCGGCTGTTTCTTCCGCACGATTTCACCGAGTTCTCTGACGACTTCCGTGACCTGCCGCGTTTTCCAATCCTGCCAGATTTGCCATTCTTTCGGCGTATCTTTTGCCGAAAGTTTTCGCGCATCGAGCTTCGTTTCCTTTGTGAACTGCGCCAAAGTTAAAGGATTATAATCAAACGGCGTTTCAGGAAATTGCAGCGGATAGCGAATATAATCCCACTGAATGCCGCTTAAATTCGGGTATTTGTCCGCGATTTCACCGACGATTTGCCGCAGAAATTTTCGCACCTGCGGATTCGACGGCGACATAAAAACCTTGAAAATATCGCGCTTTTCGCCTTCGGCTTCCGACGTGACGAGCGGCGAATCGTTGACATCGAGCATCGCCCATTCCGGGAATTGTTTGAATATCGGCGACTTTTCCAGACCGCCGAGATTGGTACTCCACTGGTGAAAAACGTGCAGCCAGGCGTGAACTTTCAAATCGAGTTTCGCGGCTTCTTCGATGTAAATCTTTAAAACGTCCCACGTCTCAAACTGCCCGGCTTCGTCTTTGTGCGCCACGCCGTAGGGAATCGAGAGCGGACGCTGCTACGCAAACTTCGACGGATAAATCGTGTAGCCGTCCCAAAACGCTTCGAGGTAAATCGTATTCAGATTGGCGCGTTTGATTCGTTCGAGTTCGGCGCGAATATGCCCGCGCCCTTTCACCGGATTTTTGCGCGTCTCGACATCGGCGTTAATCAACGGGCGCACCCAAACGGCTTTGACCTGTGCGTTTGCCGTCAAGCAAAGAAAAATTATCCACAGATGAACACCGATGAACACGGATAATTTTTTGATTTTGTTGCTCAAATACACATCGTTTCGTATTAATTTTATGTTCATAAAAATCTGCATTTATCTGTGTTTATTGGTCTTCGTTCAGAGTCCACGCTTGAGCGTGTTTCCGCCGCGCTTCGCTGGCGGAGCGGACAAACTAAAGTTTGGACTCTAAACAAAGAAGGTAATTTATAAAACATTGCTTTGCAGTTCATAAAAAAATCCTATTTCTTCACCGGAATCACCGCAAAATCATCCGCCCGCAAATAATCAACCGAACCGTTATAAACGATTCGCGCAATCGCCCAACTTTCCGCGTCACCCGAATCTTTTGGAAATTTCAAGGTGATTTCACTGCGCGGCGGAACGCTAAAACCAATTTCACGCGGTGCGTTCGGTTCGTCAAACAGCCAGTTTTCGTAAGGTTTTATCAATGCAACCGCGCCTTCGATAATTTGCCGGTGCGGATTGGCAATGTAAATCAAAACGCCTTCCGCCGTTTTTTCGGTGCGCCATTCGAGTTTGAACGGTTTGCCGATTTGCAGAACGTCTTGAAAAATCTGCCCATCGTGTTCGATTCTCGCCTTGACCAAACCCGAAGCGCGTTCAAAATCGAGATTCCTTTTCACCGGAAAAGCCGTGATTATGACATCTTTGACAAACGATGCGTTCGGCGCGATTTGATATGCGAATTTGTCCGGCACGACGCGCCAGTCTTCCGGGACTTCGAGCGCGACTTCGCCCGAAACTGCCCGGTCCTGATAATTATTGACAACCTGGACGCGCACGGCGACGGTGGTAATTCCGCCTTGATTATACGGATCGTCCCACGCGAAAGCGGAAAGATTTCCCATCTGTTCGAGCGGGCGCAAAGTAACTTTCACCGCGTCATTGCCAATCGGCGCGGCTCCCGAATTATGCAGCCAATAGCGCGAGTAGACAGGCTGGACGATTTCTTTGACTGCGCCGAGTTGTTGCCGATTGGTGTCATCTCGACTGATTACGCCTGTCGTTGTTAATTTATAGGTTTCAATTCCGTTCGCTTCAAATCCAACAACGAATGGATTACTGGTTCCCCAATTTCTTAGTTTTTTTTCAGAATTTTCAATCCTTTCTTCTAGCAAATTCACCTTTTCAAAAATATCAATAACGTCAATAATTGGTTCGCCTTTGATAAATTTTGGGATTAAAGCACCGCCCGTTCTCATTCCTTTGCTTTCGTAGAAACGCATTACAACCGGACGCGGCTTATTTTTGAAAGTAGCTGTTTGAAAATTCGCATTTTGGTTATCGCCAATTTTTAATGCTGAAAGCACAACATTATTATTTGCTGAACGCGCTTCCAAAAACGAATGCTCGCCCGGCAGATCGCCCTCGTGAACATCGGTTTGCACAGCAACTAGCGGATTGTTGAAGTCATAGCCGACTTTCACCGTATCGGCTTCGCGCCAGTCTTTGGCGTGCGGATAAAGTGCATATTCAAAAACGTGTGTTTTATTTTCCGGCACGAATTCAAACGGCAGATTGATGCCCGGAAACAAAGCCGTGTGCGTTAAAAACAAAGTTAAAGTGTCGGGATTCTCCAGCGAAACGGCGGGCGTTCCGTTGTTTATCAAAGCCACGCCGTAATCCGGCACGTTCGGCAAATCTGCATTAGGATTTGTTTCCGCCGCGAAAGTTTCAAACGGCAGATTTAATTCAAATTTTTGTTCCCCAATCGGCGCAATCAATTTTTCAACGGCTTTTAGAACGTCGCCCGCGATCAAAAGCGTCGGAACTCTTCGCCAGCCTTCAGGAATTTCCTTGTCGTAAAGAAACAAAAATGCGTAGCCGTCGCGCTGTAATCTTTCGTCAAATTTGCTGCGCGTTTCGGCGGAAATTTGCTTGAGCAGTTTCGCCGAATAAACATTTTCCTGCTCGCCGCCGAGCGCGATTCTAAAACCGTGATAAGCGATGTCGTCGTTCAAAGTTTTCGGCATCGTCGAATCTTCAATCGTCAGATTTTTGCGCCGCGCCGCGTCGTTGTCGTCGTAAAACGGTGTCACCGAAACGCCTCGTTTGATAAAGTTGGCAACCATCGTTTCAGTCGCGCTTTCGTAAACTTCGCCGTGCGGACGAACGAACGCGGTCGGTTTGAACGGAACGGACGCGACGCTCGAACTGCCGTTAATAAATTTTAAATTTAAAGTCGAGCCGTATTCCGCCCAATTATTCACGCCGTAAACCGGCGCACCGGAGACGAGTTTGTCGGTGTTCGTTTTGAAATCGAGAAAACCTTTGCTCGAATTGCGAACGACTGTGCCGAAGCGGTCTTCGGTGACGAGTGCGCCGCCCGTCAGATTGAGCGGAAAATTAACGACGAAAAGCTCGTCTTTGCCTTTGTAACCGACGAGTTTGGTTTTGAAATCAATCCGCTTAACGCCTTTGTGAAGCGTTATTGTCTGAAATACTTTTGGCGAAAATTCATCATTCCCGATTTCCAGTGTCTGATGATTCCATTCTTTTATGCGTTGAATTGATGTTGTTGTTTCGGTTGAAAACCGCTTTTCTCCGGTAGTCCACATCTCCCAAGCTGGATAAACAACATTTTTTCTGGTTAATTCTTCTTTTAACGCGACAACTTCATTCGCCAGATTACCTTTTTTCGTGTTGATAATTTCACGATTTGCTTGTTTATCGAAAATGCTTGAGATCGCGCCGCCTCGATTCTCGTCAACGGTAATTCGGTAAAACTCGTTTTCTGTAACATTTCCAAAACCGTGAGTAACATATTCATCCTTCAAAATTTCAAGTTCTTTCGGCTTCTGCACATAGTAAAATGTTTTGTAGCCAAGCGATGAAACGCCATCAGCTACAAAGCGAATTTCACTTTCGCTTACTTCCTGCAAATTTTGAATATAGTCAAACTTAACTTCTTTGCCGTTTGTGTCAAACAAATCTCCTTCAAATCTGTTGACATTCACGCCTTTTAATCGAATTTGCACAAAGTCGGTTCGCGTCCAATTCATCGGATTGAAAACGATTATCGGAACGACTTTGGACTTTGGACTTTGGACTTTGGACTTCGTATCAATCTGTTTGGCAATAAATTTTAACGAATCACCCAACGCGCCTTTCGACAATTCAAACGCTTCACGATAACCGTGAACCAAATCCAGCAGCGCGGAATCCGAAGGCGTTCCCGTGATCGCGTCGTGGTGCGAGCCGAAAAATATCTGCCGCCACGCTTTGTCTAACGCCAAATCGGGATATTTCGCGCCGCGCAGATAGGCAATCGCGCCGAATTTTTCCGCCGTCAAAGTCATATTTTCCGTGTGGCGATGAGCGACTTTTAAATCGGAACGCGCCATCATCACGCCGACGTGAAAAAACAGTTTGTCGCGTGAAGTGACCGGCGGTTTTACTTTTCCGAGTTTGATTTCACCGTTTACCGCGTCGAAAAATAAATCCTGCGCTCGTCCCGAAACGCGAATCTGCGGCTTTTGCGATTCGAGTTTTTCGACGTTGCCCGCCAGATTCGTCCACGGCGGTGTGAAATCGGCGGCATTGATTCGCAAATCAAACTTTGAGCCGAAAGTCTGTGTTTCCTCAAACTTGCGCTCGGTCATTTTACGGAAATTATCGAGCGAATAATTTTTGCCGCTCCCGAAACCCGAAAACGAATAAGCGTAATCCACGCGGCGATGCAAAAGGCGCGAACCGTCAAGCGCGTAATCGTAAAAAAGCGGCTGAAAACCGGCGATCTTTTTTGACCAGACAACGCCCGTGAAGCCCGACTTCAGAGCGATCTGTGAAATCTGCGGCGCGTGTCCGAAAACGTCCCACAGCACGAGCGATTTCGATTTTCTGCCGAGCATCGCAAAGTGCATTTCCTGCCCGTAGAGAATGTTGCGGATGATGCTTTCGCCGCCGATGTTCAGTTCGTTAAATTGATTGTATGCGCCGCCCGTGCCGACGCGACCTTGTTTGACGGCTTCGCGCAAAAATTCGCGGTCTTCCGGGTGCGTGTCGAGATACGGTTTCAGATAATCAATTTCGGAGAGAAAAACACCGTAACGCGGATCGGCGCGAAGCGCGTTGACGTATTGATTCGTGTTCGAGAGCGTGATTTTTGAATACCCGCGCTGATCCTGCAAATAAACCGGATCAACGTGAAAACCTTCGAGATAAAAAATCGTCCCGTTCGCGCCGCTCGGTTTGAATTTCACCGATTCGTTCGCCGCCGTTTCGCTCGTCCAAAATCTCGCCAACGCCGTCCAGTCGCCGTTTTTACGCCAGTAATCGCCGGAAACTCCGGTTCCGCGCACGATTAAAAGATTTTTTCCGGCGGTGAATTTCGCCGCCGCGATTTTTTTGACATCCAGCGAAAAACCGTCGTAAATCTTCTCGCCGTTGAGCCAGATCGCGCCCAAAAATCCGTCGGTTTCGATAAACCTGATTTCGTCTTTCGCCGCGTCAAGATACGCCGCCGCGTAAACCGTCCCGACGGTTTTGCCGCCGTTCAGGTTGAAAAAATCAATTTGCGAACTTGGCAAAACGATTTCACGCCAGGTGATTTCCGTCGCGTCCGGCAACGGTTTCGCGCTGCTGACTTCGCCGACTTCGGGCAAGTCGGCTTTTAACTTCGGATTTTGGATTTGGGATGGCGGAATTTGTCCGGTTTGTATCGTCGCCTTGAAAATTCCGGCTTGCGGTTTAATTTCGCCGATGCTTCCGAACGGCGCGAGCCAATCTTTGCGCGGCAGCGTTTCGATGTTGAAACGATTGAAGTTTTCCCACATTCCGGCATCAATTTCGGCGGGAAACACATTTGAAACCAGCCATTTTTCAACGTGTCCGCCGTCCGCGATTTTCCGCAAATCGTTCTGCGCGAAAACGGAAAACGACAACAAAAATATCAACCCGCAAAAACGCAGAGACGTGAAAAGTTTGTCGGACAGATTTCTCTGAAACCCGAAACCCGAAACCTGAAACCTGAAACCTGAAACCTGAAACTTCATTTATTTTTTAACCAAAAAAAACGAGGCGCGATAACGGTCGGCGCGGTAAATTGATTTGGTATATTCAATCGGCTGATTGTCTTCGGCGAAAACCGTTCGATAAACTATCAGCAGCGGCGAGTTTTTTTTCACGTTCAGCAACTCGGAAGTTTTCGCGTCGCTGATTGCCGCCTCCAAATCTTCCGCCGCCGAAGACATCTGGAAGCCGTAGTTTCTTTCTAAAATTTTATAAAGCGATTGTTTTTCAAAATCGTATTTCGACAAATCGGGAAACAATTTCGCGGGCAAACACGTCGTTTCAATCGCCATCGGAAGATCGTCGGCGAGCCGCAGACGTTCGAGCTTAAACACCGTTTCGCCAATCTCTAAATTTAATTTCTCCGCCGTCTCCTGCTCGGCTGGCTTTTCTTGCAACTGCAAAACTTTCGATTTCGGAGTCAAATCACGCCGCCGCATTTCGTCGGAAAATCCGTTCAGATTTCTCGAATGAACGTCCAGCTTTCTCGACGAAACAAAAGTTCCTTTCCCGCGCCGCTGGTAAATCAAACCTTCGTTCCGCAAAGCGTTGAGAGCCTGCCGGACGGTCATCCGGCTGACGGCGAATTCTTCCGCCAATTCCCGTTCCGAACGAATGTTCTCGTCGGATTTCAGTCTGTTTGACAGGATGTTTTGACGCAGAAAAGCGTGAATCTGCGAGTGCAGCGGAATGGCGATACTTCGGTCTAGTTTCATAACGAAAAATAAATGGACTAGACCACTTGATACAATTAAATGAGAATAATTTCAAGGGCAGATTGTTGAATTAGAGATTTTTCTTAAACAATCGGTGCGAAAGATTCGACTGAATGGCAAGCCGATACGCCATTAATAAGCGTGAGCTTCGGCTATCTTTCAGATTTTTGAAATTAAAATTACTGGTTAGAGTTTTTCGCCGGTGGTGCGGGTGCTTCCGCCGGTTTAGAATTGGTCTCCGCTTTTGGATTCGGTCGCGGTCGGTTCGGCGCGGGTTGGGGCGGCGATGGGATTTTCGGTTTGTTGCCGAAGTCTATGCGCTTTCGTCCGGCTTCGGCTTTTTCCAGCAGACTTTCGGCTTGACCGTTGGTTTCGTCCAGGCTGACGGCTTTTTTCAGTGCCGCCACCGCTTCCTGATACTGCGCGAGTTTGATCAAAATCGCGCCGAGTTCCGTTTGATATTCGCTGTCTTCCGGTTTGAGTTTGACGGCTTGCTGCAAAGATTTTAACGCTTCCGGGTCTTGATTTAACTTATTGTAGGAACGTCCGAGATTAAAGTGCGCCGCGTCGTCCTTCGGATTTTTCGCCAGAATTTTTTTGTAAGCCTTGACCGCGTTTTCAAACGATTTCTCCGCAGCGGTCAGCGCGACCACTTCCTTTTTGCCTTTTTTGGCAGGTATCGGAGTCGGTTCGGTGGTCGGCGGCGGCGAATTTTCCTCAATTTTTTCCAGTAAAGCGTAGGCAATGCCGAGATTAAAATGCGCCTCGGCTAAATCGGGATTTAATTTAATCGCCTGCCGAAGTGTTTCGACCGCCTTTTCCGATTCGAGTTCGTCGAGCAGCTTTTTACCTGCCGTCAAAGCCTCGTCAGCGTTCGTATAAGTCGGCAGCGGCGTTTCCGCCGCCGCCACGTTGACGTTTGCCTGATTGGTTGCCGCCGTTGCCGTCGCTATCGGCGAATTGGCGTTCGTCTGATTTGAATTATCGGCAGCAGTTTTCGAGCAGTTGATTTGCAAACACACGACCGCCGCTAAAAATGGATATATAAAAACTTTTCTCATATCACTTATCTGAACGATGAAGGATCAAGGATAAATAAGACTGATTCTCAACTACTTTAGAAGTTACGCAGTTGAAAGAAAAATTTACAGGATGGTCAGGATGGTCAGGATAAAAAAAGATTTGCCGAATTGTTGGTTGATCCTGTTCATCCTGTCCATCCTGTTAAAATATGCCTTTATTTTCCAACTGCGTAACTTCTATACTTTTATTCATCCTTTATCCTTATTTTAGCCCGGAGGAAAAACGAAAGGGCGACCGCCGAGCAGGTGAATGTGCAGATGAAAAACGGTTTGTCCGCCGTCGCCGTTCGTATTGATAACCGTGCGATAACCGCTTTCCGCAATGCCTTCGTCGCGGGCGATTTCCGCTGCGACCAACAGCAGATAGCCGAGCGTTTCCTGGTGTTTGTTGCGGGCTTTGTCGAGCGATTCGATATGCTCGCGCGGCACGATTAAAATATGCTTCGGCGACTGCGGATTGAGGTCGCTGAACGCCACGCACACATCGTCTTCATAAACCATTTCCGACGGAGTTTGACCCGCGATAATTTTGCAAAAAATACAATTTTTCTCACTCATAATTTAAAAATAATCAACCGAGATTATAACACACTGAAATTTTCTCATCTGCGATTCGCGCTGTCCAGAATGAAAAGTTTTCTTTCCAAATGCGATATTTTTCTGTATCATTCAGCACAATGTCGCCTATCGCAATCACTTTAATTTTACTGCTTCTCGCCGTCGTTCTGTTTGCGACCGAGAAGATTCCCGTTGACATCGTGGGGATTTTGCTGGTTATCGCGCTCGTGTTGACCAATGTTTTGACCGTCCAGGAAGGACTTTCCGGTTTCGGCGACAATGTGATTATCATCATCGGCGGACTTTTCGTTTTGACCGGCGGACTGGTCAAAACCGGAATCGTTGACTTAATCGGACGCAGACTTTACCGAATTGCCGGCAACAACGAATTTTTATTAACGGCTTTGATTATGGTCGTTGCGGCGGCGTGCGCTTCGGTTATGAAGAACACGACGACGACCGCGATGTTCGTGCCGGTCGTTTTAGGTTTAGCCAATCGCGCAAAAGTTGCGCCGTCGAAACTTCTAATGCCGCTCGCTTTCGGCGCAATTTTGGGCGGAAGCTGCACGTTAATCGGAACTTCGACTAATCTGGCAGTCAGCAGTGCGCTTCAGCGTTATCAACTCGACCCGAACCTGAGCGCGTATTACGAACAATTACAACCGTTTTCAATGTTTGAATTAACGGCGGTCGGCGTGATTATTTTCGCCGTCGGGCTGATTTATATGCTGTTTATCGGAATCAGAATGCTGCCGAATCGCGGCGGCGAAGATTCTTTGACCGAGCAGTATCACATCCGCGAATATATTTCGGAGGTTTTCGTCTCGCCCGGCTCGGACTTGATCGGCAAAAATCTCGGCGAAGCCAATATCAATCTCGAATTCGATTTAAACGTCATCGGCATTATTCGCGGCAAAGAAGAGCGCGTTGCGCCAAGCCCGAAGGAGCGCATCGCACTTGGCGATTTACTGATTGTGCAGGGCAAGATCGCCGATATTCTCAACATCAAATCCGAAGCCGGACTCGAAATCAAAGCCGATTTCAAACTCAACGATCAGGATTTGGAAACTGCCGAGGTCGAACTGCTCGAAATTATGGTGATGCGCGATTCGAGTCTCGTCGGGCGAACTTTGAAATCCGCTAACTTTCGTCAGAGTTATGATTTAACCGTGCTGGCAATCAACCGGCACGGCGAAACATTTCTCGAAAAAATCAGCACCGTGCGTCTGAAATTCGGCGACGTGCTGCTCGTGCAGGGCAATCGCCGCGCCCTCGAACCGTTTGTCATCGAAGGCGAAATTTTGCTGCTTGAAGACGTTTCCGCCGGAAGTATGCGAACGGCAAAACGCGGTTGGGCGATTGCCGCTTTCGGACTTTTCCTCACGCTGTCGCTGTCGAAACTTGTCACAGGCTACGAAATTCCGCTCGCCATCGCCGTTCTTTTAGGAGTTTTGCTGCTGTTGGTCACTAACACCGTGCGGCATTCCGAGCTTTATTCGCTGATTGATTTTCGCCTGCTGGTTTTGATCGCCTGTATGATGAGTTTCGGCATTGCGATGGAAAAAACCGGCACTGATAAATATCTGGCGAATTTAATTGTCGAATACTTTCAGGAATATGGCGCAACCGCTGTTTTAGCCGGATTTTTCGCGCTGACCGTCGTGCTGACGCAGCCGATGTCAAACCAAGCCGCCGCGCTCGTGGTTTTGCCGGTGGCGGTAAAAACCGCCGTGCTGCTCGGACTCAACCCGCGCACTTTCGCCGTCGCCGTGACCTTCGCCGCGTCTTTTTCATTTATCACCCCGCTCGAACCGGCTTGCGTACTGGTCTATACGCCCGGACGCTACCGCTTTATGGATTTCGTCAAAGTCGGCACGATTCTGACAATCATCGTTTTCGTCGTCGCTATTATTCTGGTTCCGATATTCTGGAGACTATAATAGTTCAAGGTTCAAAGTTCAAGGTTCAAAGTCAGGATTAGTTTTCGACTTTGAACCTTGAACTTTGAACTATTCAACCGTTGCGGAAATTTCAATTTTGTTCGTCGCTTTTCTACCGGCGACGACATTGACCGGCACATTCCAGGCGAGCGATTTTATCAGGCAAACGCCCGTGTTGTCTTCGCGGCAATAATAAATCGTCAGCTTCGCCTTCAAATTCGCCGCGCCTTTGCCGGTTGCCGAAAACGGCACCACGACCGGCAGCGTTTTAAATTTCCGCGTCGGATTGGCAACTTTTACGTTTCGCCCTTTCACCACCGAAATCTCATATTTCTGCGGCGCATTCGGGTTCAGATGAAAGCCTTCCGGCAGTTTGATATTAAAAATCAGCGAGTTATTCGCGCCCGCCGTGATGTCTTTCGCTTCGAGTTTTATTTCTTTGGAATTAAGCCCCGAACTCTCGATTTCGGCTGCCGGCGGCGGTTTCAAGCCTTCGATTTTCAAAGTCGAAACCAGCTTCGTTTTCAAATCAACCACGCGAATCGCGTGATTGTTCGTGTCCGCAACGTATAATTTGCCGTCGGCAATTGATAATCCCGCCGGCTCGTAAAACGTCGCGTTCGCGCCGTCCGCCTGCCCCGATTTTCCCGTGCCGAGAAACGTCGTCGCCGTCTGCTTTTCCGCGTCGAGCAGTTTGATTTTATGATTGTAAGTGTCCGCAATCAAAATTTTCCCGTCGTAGAGCGCAACGCCCAAAGGATGCTGCAAAAGCACGTCGTCGCCCTCGCCGTCCTGGTCGCCGAACTGAAATAAATCGCCGCCGACCAGCGTTTCAACCGTTTCGGACGAAAAATCAATCTGCCGGATAATGTTCGCTTCGCTGTCGGCAACCCACAATTTTACGCCGTCCGAGACGATGCCCGAAGGCTGCGAAAACGCCGCTTCCTTGATGTTGCCGTCGAGTCGCGCTTCGGCGCGTGTTCCGGCATACGGCTCAACCAGATTTTTTTCCAAATCCAGCCGCCAAATCTGATGCGAGCCAGCCATCGCCATATAAAGCATTTTGCCGACGAGCGATAAATCCCAAGGCGAACTCAACGCAGTCGTCAATGAAATGCCGCCGCTGCCGTCAAATTCTTCGAGTTTGCCTGTTCCGGCAATCGTCTCGACCCGGTTATTTTTTAGGTCAACGCGCCTGATTAAATGATTTTCCGTGTCTGCGACGTAAAGGTTTTCACCGTCGAGAGCCAAACCTTGCGGACGATTAAAACCCGCTTTCACATAATCGCCGTCGGTCATCGCCGCTTTCCCGCCGCCGATGACCTCAAGCAGTTTCCCCGCGAAATCCGTGACGACGATGCGGTTGTGATTGGAATCGGAGATATACAGCCGCTTCGATTTTTCGTCCGCCAAAACTTTTCCCGGAAACGCCAGCGGCAAATCGCCGATCTTCGCCCGCTCCAGAGCAAACTTCAAAGGCTGTTCGTTCAATCCGCCTTTTTTGCGAAAATCGGCGATTGTATCGCCGATTGTTTTATCGAGTTCGGCAAAATGTCCTTCGCCGAAAAGCGTTTCGATAACGTAGCCGTTCGGGTCAATCACGACTAAGCCAGGCCATGCTCGTATGGCGTAGGCTTCCCAGATTTTAAAGTCCGCGTCGTTGACAATCGGATGTTCGATGCCGTAACGAATGACGATTTGGCGAATGTTATCGGTATCTTTTTCGTTGTCGAATTTCGCCGAGTGAACGCCGATGACGACGAGGTTGTTCGGATATTTCGCTTCGAGTTTTTTTAAATCGGGAATGATATGAATGCAGTTGATACAGCCGTAAGTCCAGAAATCAAGCAGAATCACTTTACCTTTTAAAGCGGCGATTGACAGCGGCTTGTCGGTGTTGAGCCAGCCTTTGCCGCCGACCAATTCCGGCGCACGCACTTTCGGCTGTTTTTCGTATTTGTTCATTTGTCCGAACGAGATGCCGCTAAAAATTGCGGCGGCTAATAATAAAATCAGAACATTATGAATTTGTCGCATTATATTTCCTCAGAAATTGAATTCGCCTGAACATCAGATGCAGTTTCAGACTCGATATATTCCTCACGAAAAACGGACGGCGCAATAGTCGCCGTCCGTTCTCGAAAAAATAAAAAAGATTCGCGTCTTTCTACCAGTTGACGTTGCCTTCTTTGGTCGTATCAATCTGCGCGAGTTCCACGCCTTCGTTGTAAAAGAAAATTTTCATCTGGTCGAACAGAAATTCGTGCGAATCGGGATTGGAAATATCAATGCCGAAATGGTTGATTAACTGTTTTTGCTTTTGCAGCCATTCCGCCCAGCATTCCTTGCACATTTCGCCGCCGATTTTCTGTCCGAGTTCGGTTGGAACCGGAGCGAAACCGAGCGGCGCGTTTTTTTGTCCGCAGCGGGCGCATTTGAATTTATCACTTGAAAATAATGCCATTTTAGTTCTCCTTGAGTTTTGATTTTAGTTTCCGTCCGACTGATTTGCAAGACGCTTGCGCCCGTCGTTTCTCCGCTGCCGCCGATTTATTATTTCTGCGCCGCGTGAACTGCCGCCAAAATATCCGCGTCCGACGGCGCGAACAAACTTAGTGCCTGAACTTTGTAATACGCAATTTTCCCCGTCTGATCAATGACGACAACTGCCCGCGCCGACCGATTCGGAATCCAGGATTTCACGCCGTATTTTTCGGTAACTTCGCCTTTGTTGTCTGCCAGCAGCGTCAGCGGCAAATCGTTTTTCTCGGCAAAACCCTTGTGCGATGCGGCGGAATCGGTCGAGATGCCGACGACTTCCGCGCCCGTCGCCTGATAATCCGACCAATGATCGCGCACCGAACACATCTGTTTGGTGCAAACCGGCGAATTATCGGCGGGATAAAAAAGCATCACCACCGTTTTCCCTTTTTGCTCTGACAATTTCCAATCGTTTCCGTCGCCGTCTTTCAACGTGAAATCAGGCGCGTTGTCTCCAACTCTCATAAATTTATTGAAAATCTCTAATATCCTTGAACGGCTTTTTCGCATCGGTAAAATCGGGGCGATAATAATGCGAAGCCGATTCGTATTCCTGCATAAAGCCTTCTTCCATTCCCAAATCTTCCAAAAGCGAAACGGCGGAAAACCATTCGCGTTCGGAGATGCGGCGCGATAATAAAATATAGCGTTCGTCCGATCCCGCTTTGTTCGTCGCGTAGTATTGCGCCATCAACGAAATCGCCGTTTGCGGTGAAAGTTCGTCACGAATCCAGCGCAGATTTTCTTCGATTCCCGCTAAATCGTTCGGCAAAACTAAGAGACGAATCAGCAAACCTTTCTGCAAAAGTCCGTTGTCGTCGAAAATTAAATTATCGCCGGTTTGCCGGAACATTTCCATAATTGCCGCCCGCGCAAACGTCGTGTAATCGCGGATTTTGGAGAACTCGAAGCCGACGGAATTTTCCGCGTATTTTAAATCGGGCAGATAGACATCAACGATTCCGTCGAGCAATTTTAAGACTTCGACCGAATCGTAAGCGTTTGTGTTATAGACAATCGGCAGTTTCAGACCTTTTTCCGCCGCGATGAAAATCGCCCGTGCCATCTGCGGCGCAAAGTGCGTCGGTGAGACGAATCCGATGTTGTGACAGCCGCGATTTTGCAGTTCCAACATCATTTCGGCGAGCCGCTCGTGCGAAACTTCGTTCTTTTTCTGCGTTTTCCACGTTTGCGAGATTTGAAAATTTTGGCAATAAACGCAGCGCAGATTGCAGTTGCCGAAAAATATATTGCCCGCGCCGTTTTTCCCCGACAAAACCGGCTCTTCGCCGAAATGCGCCGTGTAACTCGAAACAATCGGAAGTCGTCCCGAATAACACGCCGCGATTTCGTCGTTCAGACGATTATTGCCGCAGTCTTTCGGGCAAACCGTGCAGCTTTCAAGCAGCTTTTCGAGCCGCCAAACGCGGTCTTCAAGCTCGCCCGCGCGATATAACTTTAAAAAATTCGGCTCAATCATATTTAATTAGGAACTTCAGATTACCGATTAAAAATCGGATTAAATCGAATGACGGAAGCGATTGTCAATTGTCAATTTTTAATTATAAATTGCTCACCAAAAAAATTTCGGTTGTTTAGCAATTTATAATTGGCAATTGACAGTTGATAATTTCGTGCGCGGCGGTTGCGCCGTTTGGTTTGCAAGCGGTCTAAAAACGAAAGATTAGAAATCTCTCGATGATTCGCAGCGATTTTCAATCCTTCGTTTTCTCGATATTGTCGTCAATCATTTTCGTATAACGGCTGATAATTTCACGCGGCGCGACGGTTTTCGCCAGCGTCCAGGTAAAATCCATTTCAGCGTTAATGGTCGCCGTCGCCATTCGCGTTTCGCGCAGCATCAAAACGCTGCCGTAGAAAAGATACATAATCCCGATGATGCCGACCGGAATCGGCAGCCAGCGATAGACGTTGAAAAGTCCGGCGACGGCAATCGTCACGCTGGTTAAAATAAACAAACACAAGCCGTAATAAAACGCGCCCATCGCCCGCTGCAAAATCCGCGAGCGGCTCGTCACTTTGTCGAGCAGATGAACGACCGTTTCCAATCGCAAATCGTAAAGCGAAATTGTGCTTTTATCTTTGACCGTAATCAATTCGCTCAATCTGACTTCGAGTTCGCGGGCGCGGTCAACCACGCGACCGAGCCGCGTCGAAGTCGAAAGCACGAGCGAGCCGGTCGCCGAAATCAAAAGCGTCGGCGTAACCATCGCCGTCAGAAATTCGATAGTCGAGTTCAGCGCACTCGGATCAACGGAAAAAATTTCGCCTGCCATAATCAATTCAAAACTTGACGATGCCCGCGTCCTGCGGCAAAAATCTAATGTTATGACTAGCGAAAAACAAACGCAAGGAACCGTCAGGGTTTTGCGGCACGAAAGCGAAATACTGAAAAATAATCCGCTCGGCGATCCGCACGTCCGCGATTTATACGTTTATCTGCCGCCGAATTACGACGAGAGCGTCAAATATCCGACGGTCTATTTTTTGTCCGGTTTTACGGGACGCGGAAAAATGTTTCTCAACGACAAAGGCTTTGCGCCGAATTTGCCGGAAAGACTGGATTTGCTGATTGCCGCCGGACGCATCAAACCGCTGATTGTCGTGATGCCCGATTGTCTGACTCGTTACGGCGGCTCGCAGTATATCAATTCGAGCGCGACCGGCGATTACGAAGATTATTTGACGCGGGAAATTGTGTCGCTGGTGGACGAGTCTTTTTCAACTCTTAAAAACAAAAACTCGCGCGCCGTCACGGGCGCGTCTTCCGGCGGTTACGGCGCGCTGATGCTGGCGATGCGCCACGCCGAAATTTTCGGACTCTGCGCTTCTTTGAGCGGCGATTGCTATTTTGAAACTTCACTGCTGCCCGATTTCGGCAAGGCTTTTCGCGCAATCAAAGGCAATCCGCACGGCATCGTCGAAAAAATGTGGAATGAAGAAGCGAAAAAGGGAAAACACGATTTCGACGCGCTGAACATTATTGGAATGAGCGCGTGTTACTCGCCGCGCGGCGCGGATTTCAATTTGCCGTTTGATTTGGAAACCGGCGAAATTCGTCAGGATATTTGGGCGCAATGGCTGGCGCACGATCCGGTGCGGCTTGTGGAAAAGTCTGTGGAAAACTTGAGAAGTCTGCGTTTGCTCTTGATTACCGCCGGAACGCGCGACGAGTTTAATCTGGACATCGGCGCGAAAGTTTTATGTCAAAAACTACGCGACTTTGCCGTTCCGCATCTTCACGAGGAATTCGACGACGGACATTTCAACATCGCTTATCGCTACAATCGCATCCTCGAACTGATCTCGCAAAATTTTGAGAATGAATAATTCAGCCGCTAAAGACGAGCGCGTCAAAATTGTCAGTTTGCGCGTCAACGTCGTCAATCACGAATCGGCGATTCGGAAAATCAATGAAATGGTCAAAAACCAAAACGGCGGCTACGTCTGCTTTTCGACCGTTCATATGATTATGGAATCGTTCGACAACCCCGAATACGGCGAACGGGTGAACGCGGCGAATTTAGTTATTCCCGACGGAATGCCGCTCGTCTGGATGCAGAAAATGCAGGGCGAAAAATCGGCGACGCGCGTGCGGGCGAACGATTTGATGATAATGCTCTGCGCTTTCGCCGAAAAAAACCGCTTGTCCGTCGGATTCTACGGCGGCAAACAATCGGTGATTGACACGATTTTGGAGAAGGCAAAAATAGCTTTCCCGAACCTGCGGATCGCCTACGCTTTCTCGCCGCCGTTTCGCCCCTTGACCGACGCGGAAGACGCGGCAATCACGACGGAAATCAGAGAGAAAAAACCCGACATTTTATTTATGGGTTTGGGCTGTCCGAAACAGGAAAATTGGATGTGGGCGCACAAAAACAAATTGAAATCCGTGATGCTCGGAGTCGGCGCGTCATTCGATTTTTTCGCGGGCAACGTCAAAGAATCGCCCGAATGGTTAGGCAACCTCGGTCTCGAATGGCTGTTTCGCTTGACGCAGGAACCGCAACGCTTGTGGCGCAGATACTTGATTTTGAATCCGCGTTTTATGCGGCTCGCCATCAAACAATTGATAAAATCAAAGCGGTAGATAATTTTTCGCGGTTTCGTTAAACTTTTCGATTTGCGCGTTGATCCAAGCATTATCTTTGCCCATTTCCCGCGCCATTATTTCCGCCACGCGCGGCGCGATTTGGACTGCCGCCCGCGCATCCAAAAACAAAGCGCGTGTTCGCCGCGCCAGAACGTCCTCGACGGTGTGCGCCATTTCAAAACGAATTGCCCAAACGATTTCCGCCGCGCAGTAAGGCAAATCTTCGTGCAGTTTTTCGGCTAAACGCGGATTTTCTTCGATCAATTGCTGAATTTTTTCCGCGTCCGTGCCGTAAATTGCCAAATCACCGAAGCGTTCCGAATTTTCGCCGCCGCCGTGAATTTTCAAATCTTCAGTCGGGCAGTTTTTAACCGGCAAACCGGCTTTTTCGATTGCTTGATTGATCGCGTCTTCCGCCATTCGCCGGTAAGTCGTCCATTTTCCGCCCGTCACGGTCAGCAAATTCGACGAATCGAATTCAATCGTGTGGTCGCGGGAAAGCGCGGCGGTGTCGGTTGTTTTCGCGGATTTTACCAGCGGACGAACGCCGACAAAAACGCTCGTAATATCTTTGCGCTGCGGCGCGTTTTCCAAATAAATCCGAGCAGTTTGCAGAATAAACTCGATTTCTTGATCAAACGCTTTCGGCTCTAATTCGGCTTTTTCAATCGGCGTGTCGGTCGTGCCGACGAGAGTTTTCCCGTGCCAGGGAATCGCAAACAAAACGCGCCCGTCGCTTGTTTTCGGAATCATCAGCGCATTTTCCGACGGCAGGAATTTTCTATCGAAAACCAGATGAATCCCTTGACTCGGCGCGATTATCTGCGCCGCGTTTTCGTTCGACATCCGGCGCACCGCGTCGCAAAACGCTCCGGTCGCGTTGATGACGATTTTTGCTTGAGCGGTAAACTCTTCGCCGGTTTCCGCGTCGTGAAATTTTACGCCGTCAATGTTATTGCGGGAATTTTTGGTGAGCGCGGAAACCGGTGCGTAATTTAAAACGGTCGCCGTTTGTTCAGCAGCGGTTTTTACCAAATCAATCAACAGCCGCGTGTCGTCAAATTGTCCGTCGTAATACAAAACGCCGCCGCGCAGATTTTTTGATTTGAGATTCGGAAGTTTTTGAAGCGTTTCTTTTTTTGAGAGAATTAGCGACTTTCCAAAACCGTATTTCGCCGACAGCAAGTTATAAAATTTCAAACCCGCGCCGTAAAAAAACTTTTGCCGAAAGCTGTTGCAGGGAACGATAAACGATTGAATTTTGAACAGATGCGGCGCGTTTTTTTTGAGAATGCCGCGCTCTTTTAAGGCTTCGCGGACGAGCGCGAGATTTCCCTGCGCGAGATAACGAACGCCGCCGTGAACGAGTTTGGTCGAGCGACTGGAAGTTCCCTTGCCGAAATCATCCTGTTCGAGCAACAGCACCTCGAAACCACGCGCCGCCGCGTCAACCGCGCATCCAACGCCGGTCGCGCCGCCGCCGATGATGATAAAATCCCAAACTTTTTCACGCTCTCTGACGCGATTCAGCATTTCCGCACGAATCATTTTAATCGGCAGTCAGCAGTTTTCAATTCTAAATCCAAGCGGGCAAAGATGTTTATGCTCAACCACTGCCAACGGCGGCTGCCGACTACCGACTATTTTTCTCCGCGTTCTTGTTCGACTTCGGTTTCGAGTTTGACTCCCAAGCGCTTCGCGTCCGGCTGGTCGAAAGTTTCTATCCAGCGCAGCGATTCATCCAGAACGCGCAGTTGATATTG
>JAJAZE010000369.1 GCA_026785925.1 Pyrinomonadaceae bacterium | reverse complement strand
GCGGCGCGTCGCAATCGTAATTGACGCGCCGCGCAATTGATCGGCTTGAGACAAAATTCCGCCTTGTGATAACCTTGAGTAACTTGCAAATCGGCAACTCGAAATTATATGTCTTGGTTCAAGCGCGATCATCCGAAAATTGAAGAACAAACCAGCGACGAAGTAAAGCGCGTCAAAACCGAAGGCATTTTCGTTAAATGTCTCGAATGCGACAACGCGCTTTACAAGCGGGAACTCAAAGAATCGCTGCAAGTTTGTACGCATTGCGGCTATCATTTCCGGCTCGGCGCACGGACGCGGCTCGACGTTTTATTTGACGAAGGCGAATATGAAAAGCTCGACGAAGAAGTGACGAGCTGCGATCCGCTCGGCTTCGTTGACACGAAACCTTACATCGAGCGCATCGAACAGGCGAAAAAATCTTCCGGTTTGCCCGAAGCCATTGTTTCGGGAACGGGCAAAGTCGGCGGACATCGAGTGTATGCGGGCGCAATGGATATGTCTTTTATCGGCGGTTCGATGGGTTCCGCCGTCGGCGAAAAAATCACGCGCCTGATCGAACGCGCCATCGAAACACGCGGCGCGGTCGTCATCTTTGCGGCTTCGGGCGGTGCGCGAATGCAGGAAGGAACTTACTCGCTGATGCAGATGGCGAAAATCTCCGCCGCGCTCGCCCAGCTTCACCGGGCGCAGCTTCCTTTTATTTCGGTCTTGACCGACCCGACGACCGGCGGCGTAACGGCGAGTTTTGCGATGCTCGGCGACGTGATTATCGGCGAACCGAAAGCGTTAATCGGCTTTGCCGGACCGCGCGTGATCGAACAAACTATCAGACAAAAATTACCGAAAGGCTTTCAGCGTTCGGAATTTCTATTGGAACACGGAATGCTCGATATGGTCGTTGACCGGCGCGAAATGCGCGAAACAATCGTTCGTTTGCTCGACTTTATGATGAACGACAAAATCAAAGTCAAAAAATGAATTTCTCAGAAGCGGCGGCGTATCTTTTCAGTCTCGGCAATGAAGTTTCGGCGATGAAACTCGGTTTAGAGGCGACCGAAAAACTCCTTGCCGCGCTCGGCAATCCTGAAAAACACTTTCTGAAAATCCAGGTTGCCGGAACCAACGGCAAAGGTTCGACCTGCGTTTTTCTTGACGCGATTTGCCGGATCGCGAATGTCAAAACCGGACTTTTCACGTCGCCGCATTTAATCTCGATGACCGAACGAATCGTCATCGGCGGCGCGGAAATCAGCGAAAAAGATTTTGCCGAACACGCAACGATAATCAGAAAAATTTCGGAAAAGTTAGTCGAAAAAAACGAACTTGAAACCGTTCCGACTTTCTTTGAACAGATGACGGCAATTGCAATTTCGGCTTTTGCCGAAGCGAAAATCGAACTGGCGATTTTGGAAACCGGCTTGGGTGGACGCTACGATTCGGTGACGGCGACGCGGGCGGAAATCGCGGCAATTACGCCGATTGACTATGACCATCAACAATTTTTAGGAAATACTCTGACGAAAATCGCGGCGGAAAAAGCGGCGATTATTCGCCGAGATGCAAGAGTTTTAGTTGCGCTGCAAAAACGGGAAGCCGAAAATGTGATTAAAAGTAAATGCTTTGAAGTCGGCGTTGAGCCGATTCGGGCAATCCCAAATGTGCAAGTGCTGGAAGATTTGAGCGGCGGCTTGCTTCGTTTGTCTTTGACGACCGAACAAAATAACTACGAAGCTGTCTTGCGGATGCGGGGAAAACATCAGTGGACGAACGCGACGCTGGCGATTTACATCGCCGAAAATTTGCGAGATTTTAATTTTGTAATCCCGAAAGAGAGCATTGAAAACGGTTTGGCAACTGCCGAACATCAAGGCAGATTGGAGTTTTGGGCGCAAACGGACGCTTCGGCGATTCTTTTCGACGGAGCGCATAACGCCGCTGGTGCAAAATCTTTGCTGGCTTATCTCGACGAATTTATCGAACAACCGATAACGCTGGTTTTCGGCGCGATGAAGGATAAAGATTTGCGGGAAATCGCTCGCATTCTTTTTCCGAAAGCGGCAAAATTGATTTTTACTAAAGCAAGTAATTCGCGCTCAATGGAAACCGCTGAATTGATGGAATTTGTGCCGACAAGTTTTGAAAGCGAAAATGTTCTTCAAATTGAAAATGTTGAAGAAGCATTAAAAATTGCCGAAGAAATTTCCGGCAAAGAAAATTTGATTTGCGTCACCGGTTCGCTTTATCTGGTTGGCGAAGCGCAGAAGCAGTTGGCAATAAGCAGTAAGCAGTGAACAGTTTGAGTTTTTCAACTACTTGCTTTTCTTTTGCGAAAAATTCAAGTTTAATTACTCATACATACTTTGAACTTTGAACATTAAACTTTGAACTTAGATTTATGCAATAATTAGTTTTAATCAGACACGGCGAAAGAGAATGGAATAAGGAAAATCGGTTCACGGGTTGGAAG
>JAJAZE010000368.1 GCA_026785925.1 Pyrinomonadaceae bacterium | reverse complement strand
ATTCGACGTTTACCGAACGCGGCGAAAGTCCGCTCGCCGTTGCCGCGTTCGACCCGACGAGTCCCGACGGACGCGCCGATATTAGCCAGCCCGCGCCGGGCGAATCGCTCGACGCGCAATCCGACCGTTTGATGTATCGCGCCGCTTACCGTAATTTCGGAACGCACGAATCTTTAGTCGTCAATCAAACCGTCCGCGTCTCTCCAATCGGTCAAACTTATCGCGGCGGCGTGCGTGTTTATGAATTGCGAAAAACCAACGGCGCGTTCGGCATTCGGGAACAGGCGACGCTCGGCACGGCGGATAAAAGCCGCTGGCTCGGCAGCGCGGCGCAGGATTATCAGGGAAATCTGGCGTTCGGCTACAGCGTTTCGAGCGAAACGGAAAAACCGGCGATTACTTATTCAGGCAAATTGGCGACCGACCCGACCGGCGTTTTCCGCGATGAAGTCGCTCTAATCAAAGGAACCGGTGTGCAGACTGGATTCGGTTCGCGCTGGGGCGATTACAGCCAGATGAGCGTTGACCCGACCGACGACTGCACGTTCTGGCTGACCAACGAGTATTACAGCGCGGAAAGTCAGCAGGCGGATGCCTTCGGCTGGCTGACGCGCATCGGGAAATTTAAGTTCAACGAATGCACGAGTGCGCCGCGCGCGACGATTAGCGGCGTAGTTTTGAATGCCGCTAATAATCAGCCGATTATTTACGAGACGACCGTCACGGCAAACGCAGTTTATACCCGAAACGTCAATCCGGCGACGGGCAGTTACGGCAATTTGACGCTCGTGCCGGGAACTTACGCGCTGACGGCGGCGGCGCGTGGTTTTCGCTCGCAAACCGTCACCGTCACGCTCGCCGACGGGCAAACTTTAACGCAGAATTTCGCGCTTCAACCGGCGGCTCTGATCGAGCGCGTGTCGGTTAATATCACAGCGGAAAGCTGCGCGGTCAACAACGCGGTCGAGCCGTCGGAGACCGTCACGGTCAACGCCGCTTTGAATAATTCGGGCGCGGCGAACACGAATAATTTAATCGTCACGCTGCTGCCGACCGGCGGCGTGACAAGTCCGGGTCAGCCGCAGAATTACGGAATTGTCGGCGGTTCGCAGGTTTTGCGCCCGTTCACCTTCACCGCGTCGCCGGATTTGCGCTGCGGCGATCCGCTCACGCTGACTTTTCAATTGCAGGACGGCGCGGAAAATTTGGGAATCGTCACAACGGAAATACGGGCAGGCGTTCCGCGCACTACTTTGGTCGAAACTTTCGGCGCGACCGGCGCACCGAATCTGCCGCCGGGCTGGACGACTTCGGCAATCGGCGCACAGGAAATTTGGAAAACTTCGATGACTTTTCACCAAACGCCGCCGCTTGCCGCTTATTCGTTTGCCTCCGCGCAAGTCGGAATCAACGAACTCGTCTCGCCCGTTTTTCAAATAAATTCGCCGGAAGCGAAAGTAACTTTTCGCAACCGCTACGATTTAGAAACGACTTTTCTGCGAAACAAACTTTACGACGGCGCGGTTTTGGAGATAAAAATCGGCGGCGGTTTTTTTCAGGATATTATTCAGGCGGGCGGCGCGTTTGAAGCGGGCGGCTACGACGGCGCGATTGATAATTGCTGTCAAAATCCGCTTGCCGGAAGACAGGCTTGGTCGGGCAAAAGCGGTCCAAACCAAACGCCGCAATTCGTCACGTCAACCGTCCGTCTGCCGGCGCGGGCGGCGGGCAAAAGCGTTCGTTTGCGCTGGCGCGTCGGCACCGATAACGGAACTTTCCGCGAAGGTCAATACATAGACGACGTTCACGTTTCGGACGGTTACGAATGCGCCTGCCAAGTCGCGCCGACGAGCCGCGCACCGTTTGATTTCGACGGCGACGGCGCGACCGATTTGTCAATTTATCGTCCGAGCGACGATCAGAATCAGCCGGATTTTTACGTTCGTAATAGTTCCAATAATTCATCAACCAGCGCGGCGTGGGGCAGCGTCGGCGACGCGGCGGTCAACGCCGATTACGACGGCGACGGTCGAACCGATTACGCGATTTTTCGTCCGGTTTCGGGAACGTGGTTCATTTTGCGAAGCTCAGACAACTCGACTTTTCCCATTAGTTTCGGATTGGCGAACGACAAATTAGTTCCAGCCGATTACGACGGCGACGGACGCGGCGACATTGCCGTTTATCGCCCGTCAAACCGAACGTGGTATATTTCGCGCAGCCTCGACGGGCAACTGCGCTCGATTCAATTCGGCGCGGCGGGAGATTTGCCGGTTCCGGCGGATTACGACGGCGATAACAGAATTGACGTTGCGGTGTTTCGCCCTTCAAACGGCACTTGGTATGTTTTGCGCTCGTCGGATAACGGAGTTTCCGCGGTGCCGTTCGGACAAAGCGGCGACCAGCCGGTTGCCGGTGATTATGATGGCGACAACCAAGCCGATTACGTCGTTTTTCGTCCGTCAAACGGCATTTGGTATCAGTTGAAAACCGCGCAGGGATTTTCCGCCGTCTCGTTCGGCGCGAGCGGCGACAGATTATTACAAGCTGATTTTGACGGTGACGGCAAACGCGACCTCGCTGTCTACCGGCAAAGCCCGGGCGTTTGGTATTACCTGAGAAGCTCGGACGGCGCGTTTGCTGCCAAACAATTCGGCGGCGGCGGCGACATTCCGCTGCCGACGATATTCGTGCCTCAGCCTTAAACGCCGAAAAAGTTAAGCAGGTCAGCAAAAGTTTGACGAGATTTTGCCTAAAGTTCAGAGTCCAAACTTTAGTTTGCGGTTTCCGCCAGCGAAGCGCGGCGGAAATACACGCTCAAGCGTGGACTCTGAACCAAGAAAGCGATTTTTTGTATTTTTGAGATAGCCTTTAGTTCGACTTTTTGAACGGTTTTCAGTTCTTATATTCGGAAGTATTTTTATTTAAGGCGGAAGCTGCGGCTTCCGCTTTTTTAACGGCTGGCGGTGAACTTTGGCTTTTCGCCTCTAAACCTTGTATTTTATATGGTGTATGGAATATCCGTTGTGGGCTTGGGTGGTTTTTTTCGTCACGGTTTTTATCGCGCTTTCGGTTGATGTCGGCATTGTTAATCGCCATTCGCACACACCTTCGCGGCGCGAAACTTTCGTTTGGAGCGCGGTTTGGATTTCGCTCGCGCTCGCCTTTAACGGTTTTATTTATTGGATGGTCAATAGCCATTTCGATAATCACGATTTGGCTTTGACCAAAACGAAGGAATTTTTCACCGGTTATTTAATCGAGCTTTCGCTGTCGGTTGATAATTTATTTATCTTTCTACTGATCTTCAGCTACTTCAAAGTTCCGAAAAAGTTTCAGCATCGCGTTTTGTTCTGGGGCATAATGGGTGCGCTCGTGATGCGGATGATAATGATTTTCGCCGGTGCGGAACTGGTCGAGCGGTTTCACTGGATCATCTATATTTTCGGCGTTTTTCTGCTTTATACGGGCATCAAAATGTTTTCGAGCGACGACGGCGATTTCGACATCGAAGACAGCACGGTCGTCAGTCTCGCCACGCGCTTTATTCCGATTTCAAAAGAATATGACGGTGAAAAATTCTTCGTCATCAAAAACGGCAAGCGAATGGGAACGCTTCTGCTGCTCGTTCTAATCGTCGTCGAGTTCACCGATTTGATTTTCGCGGTAGATTCGATTCCGGCGATTTTCGGCATCACGACCGACAAATTTATCGTTTATACGTCGAACATTTTTGCGATTCTCGGACTTCGGACCTTCTTTTTTCTGCTCGCCGATTTAGCCGACCGCTTTCATTATCTAAAAATCGCGCTGGCGTTTATTTTAAGTTTTATCGGCGCAAAAATGTTGCTGCCGCTGGCTGCCGAAGGCTTTATCAGGTTTTACGGCGCGGACGGCGGCACGGCTTTCGGGCAATTTCTCCAGCGTTATCAAAATCACGAATTCGAGCAAACGATTATCAACATCTCGCTCGTCGTCGTCGTCGGAGCCATCGCGCTGGCGATAATTCTGTCAATCATTTTTCCGCCCGCACACGCGGAAGAAGAAACTCAAGATTAAAAATTTATAGCTTTTTAAGTTTTAGCGCGGAACCTTCCTCCCGCCTGAGCGCGAGAGCGCGAAAACAAACTCTCAGTTAAATTCAAGTTTGAATAAACTCGAAACCTTTATTCGCGCTTCCGCGCTCAATGCGAGAGGAAGGTTCCGCGCTCCGAATAAGAGGCAATTTTTTTGGCGGCATTCAAACAAAAGTTGGTATAATTCCCAAGCAATGGAAAAGAAGTATCGCGGAGTTTATGTTGATTGGTGGCAGATTAAACGCAGCACGGTTTATCGTGTGGCAGCGATAATTCTGTCGGCTGCATTGCTCGGCGGCGGCGGTTGGTGGCTCTGGCGCAACGAATTTTTTCTCGCTAAACAGGAAATCAGCGACGCGCCGAAAGATACGGCAAAGATAATTTCCTTTGAAGGCGATGTGCGAATCGTCCGCGCCGCGACCCGCGAAACTATTTTGATTACGAAGATCACCTACGTTTCGGCGGGCGATACGATTCAGACGCAGGCTGACGGCAGAGCGCAGGTGCAGATGATTGACGGTTCGACGCTTTCGATTCGCCCGAACAGCACGGTCGTCATCCGCGATAGTGCCTCGATTTTCGGCGGAACGAACGTCCGCGTCACTTTGGACACCGGACAGTTAAACGTCAAAACGCAAGACCAAACCGAGGCGACCAATAACGTCGTCGAAGTTTTAGAATCGGAAAACCGTGTGCTGGCGCAAACCGACGCGAGCTTTAATATCAACGAGCAGACCAACGGCGGCGAAATTCGCATCAGTCGCGGCGGTGTCGAATCGAACGTCGGCGGCGAGAAAATCGTTATTCGGGAAAACGAGTTTGCGGCGGTCACGGGCGGCAAAATTTCGCCGAAAGAACGATTGATGGACGCGCCGAAACCGGTTGCGCCCCTGAGTTCCGAGCAGATTACGGTGACCACCGACGTTTCATTTCGCTGGCAAAAGCCGGAATCGAATTCGGCGGTCAACTTTCACCTGCAAGTTTCCAAATCGCCCTTTTTCGTCGCCGATGCGATTATCATCGAGCGCGAAAAATTAACCAGTCAAATTTTCACTTTAGCGAATCTCGCGCCCGGCACTTATTACTGGCGGCTGAGAGCCAATGCCGCGTCGGGACAAACCAGCGATTGGGGCGAGCCTTGGAAGTTCGCCGTCGTCAAACAAGCCTCGACCGAATCATTGGCGGCGAGCGATTGGCGAGTCGAACAAATCGGCGGCAATGTCTATCTGGTGAGCGGCAAAACGCAGGCGGGCGCGACCGTCCGCATTTCGGGACGCGAAGTTTTCGCTTCGGCGGACGGCTCTTTCCGTCTGCAAATTTCCGCCGCCGCGCCGAACGTGACGGTCGAAATCAGCGACGAACGCGGCAACCGCAGCCGTTACGGGTTGAATCTGAATTCGTCAAAAGCAGTCAGGCAAAGTTGAGGCGGAATTCTAAAACTCGCGCCGCGTCTGCGGTCAATACGTTTTATGTCAGCAATCAATCTCGGTTACGGAAAATCCGCCGTCAAGTTCGCTTTTGACGAAAATCGTTTTCAGATTTTAGGACAGCATCGGGAAGAACCTCGTCTGACCGATGTCGAAATCGGCGAAAAACTCGGTCAGCCGATCAATCAGCCAACGCTCGAAGAAATTGTTCAGCCGGGCGAGACCGTTTTAATCGTCGTCCCCGACGCGACGCGCCGAACGGCGAGCGGGCAGATTGTCAATTTAATCGTGCGGCGTTTAATTGCGAACGGAACGCTGCCTTTTGATATTCGGATTATCTTTGCGACCGGCATTCACCGCCGCGTCACCGACGACGAAAAACGCGAGCTGCTCACGCCGTTTATTTATCAGCGTATTAAAACTCTCGACCACAACGCGCGCGATTTAGCGCAGCTCGTCAATTTCGGCGAAACCTCCGGCGGCATTCCGATTCAGCTTAACCGCGCTTTAACCGAACACGACCGCGTAATCATTGTCGGCGGTATCTCGTTTCACTATTTCGCCGGATTTACGGGCGGACGCAAATTGATTTGTCCGGGCTTGGCTTCGAGCCGGACGATTTCCGAAACGCACAAACTCGCCTTCGACTGTCAAACAAAATCAAGGCAGACGGGCGTTGGCGCGGGTTTGTTAGACGGCAACGCCGTTCACGAAGCGTTTATGGAAATCGTCGCCAAACTTCCGCCGTCATTCGCGGTTAATACAATCGTCAACGACGCGGGCGAAGCCGTTGATTTATTCGTCGGTGACTGGCAAACCGCGCACAAAAAGGCTTGCGAATTCTACGCCGCCGAACACACTTTGGAAATTGCCGAAAAGCGCGATTTAGTGATTGTCAGCGGCGGCGGTTCACCGCACGATTTGAATTTGATTCAGGCGCACAAAGCATTGGAAACGGCTTCCAACGCCTGCAATGAAGGCGGCACGATTATTTTTCTCGCCGAATGCAGCGACGGCTTGGGCAGAGCGGATTTTCTCAAATGGTTTGCAGCGGAAAACTCAAACGCGCTCGCCGATAAATTGTGCGAAAGCTATCAAGTCAACGGTCAAACGGCGTGGAGTTTGCTGCGGAAAGCGGAAAGATTCGACATTCAAATCATCACTTTACTGCCGGAAAGCGAAACGCGCCCGATGCGTTTGCACAAGGCGCGTTCTCTCGCGGAAATTGCGCCGCTGTTTGACGAAAATAGCAGCGGCTATATTTTGCCTTGCGGCGCAAAATATCACATTATTTCTTCTTAATCTCAAAAGTTCGGGCAGTTAAATCAGTCTGATTGCGAACCGAAAGAGGTTTTTAACCATATTGACTTGGCACTATCTCAAACGAAGCAAACTTTCAACTGAAATATCTTCGTCCACATCTTCCCAGTGAATGCCGACACCGCCGCCAATCAACCGCCAGTGTTTTCTTTCGGCGGAAGTAGCGTTTTGCAGACGCGGAAACCAAATTAGCGGCGCGGCAATTTCGCGTCCGTCCGCTAATACTACGCACAGACTGTCATCTGTGCAGCTTACATCCAAAGCCAGCGGCTCAACTTCAACGGCTAAAATACTCATTCCATTTCTCCACTAATAAACCTTGGTTCTCTTTGATTATTTGTTCGATTTGCGATAATTCACCGCTTCGGAAACCGCGTGATTTTACAAAAGATACCGGATTCAACCAAAACTTGGCAAATCTTTCGGCTTGTTCAACGTGGATATGCGGCGGTTCGTTTCCTTCCAAACTGAAAAAGAAAAACCTGTATTCTCTGACTTGCAAGACTGTCGGCATATCTAAAACCCGATAAAATTTATTTAGCCTTCTTAATTTCAAAAGTTCTGGCAATCGAATCGGTCTGATTACGAACCGAGCGCAGTTTGTCGCGCTCGCCGGTAAAGCGCAGAACATAAATGGTTTTATCGTCAACTTTGAGAAAATAAAATCTGCCGCTCATATTGCGTCCTGACCGCACGAACTCGTAATTAAAAACTCTGCCGTTGAGCGAACCTTTAAAATCTTCCTCTTTGCCGGCGACAAAACCGGGCTGAAATTGCAGACGCTGTTCTTCGTTTTTGATGATGTCGGCGAGCATCTCACCCGCTTTGACGACGGCGCGGCGCACTTCGAGATGTCCGTCGGCGCGGTCTCTATAGACGTATTCGACGTTCGGACTGGTTTCCGACGGTTTGACCGTTTGCTTCCAGGTTATTTCAGGCAAATCAAATGTGTATTCGACACTGGCATCGGAAAAAGTTCCGGTTTGTGCGACCGCCGATAGAGCGAAAAACAGACTGAAGGCGGCGGAAAAGAGAATGCTGGTTAATTTCATTTCGATTACTTCCTTTTATGGTTCTGAGAACTACTGTTATTTTAACTCAAGTTTTGGAAATTGACGATATTTTTGATGCCGGTTCATCCGTTATCGGTTGTCTTTTGCCGGAAGCGCAGAACCTTCCTCCCGCATTGAGCGCGACGGCGCGAAAGCAAACTTTCGATTCGATTCAAACTCGGATTTAATTGAGACTTTAATTAGATTGCTGAAGCAATCTTGGTGGACGAAATCTGCGCTCCGACAAAAGAATTCGCCCTTTTCCGGTTTTCCCGCGTCTAAGTTGGGAGAGTATCTTTGGACGATTCCGAAACAATCACAAAAATTTTCGAGGAAAAACTTATGAAAGCGAACGTTTCTTTTATTCACAAAATTACAGCGACGGTGATGTTGGCGGCAATGTTCAGCCCGCTTTTGAACAGCGGCGCAAACGCCCAGATGTTGGCGAAAACGACGGCGAAACCTTTAACCGAAAATCAGAAAATTCTGCACGTTCTGAATCGTCTCGGTTTCGGCGTGCGCGACGGCGATGTCGAACGGGTGAAATCAATCGGCATCACTAAATATATCGAACAGCAGCTTAATCCGGCTTCGATAAACGATGCGGTTAGCGAGGCGAAAGTTAAAAATCTCGACGTTCTAAATTTATCGAACGAGGAGCTTTTTACCAAATATCCGAATCAGGCGGCGGTTTTGATGGCGGTTGCCGAGAAAAACGGTTTGCAGCGGCGCGATTTGCAGGGCATTCGCGCTAATAACAACGCCAATCAGGAAATGAAAACCGGACAGATGAATAATGAATCGGTCGAGAAAAAAGCGAACGAACTTTCCGAAGCCGACCGCCAGAAATATCAGCGCGATGCTGCCGAACTTTACGCGAAGTATAAACTCGGCAGACCACAGCAAATCACGCAACAATTGAACGCCTCGCGCATTTTGCGGGCGACTTATTCGGAAAAGCAATTGCAGGAAGTGATGGTTGATTTCTGGACGAATCATTTTAACGTCTTCGCCAATAAAGCGGCGACGCGCTGGTTTCTGCCCGAATACGACCGCGATGTGATTCGCCCGAACGCGCTCGGAAATTTTAAAGATTTGCTGACGGCGACGGCGAAATCTCCAGCGATGCTTTTTTATCTCGATAATTTTCAATCGGTTTCGCCGAACGCGCCAATGGGCGGAAATAGACGCGCCGACAATCCGAATCGTCCGCGCAATCAAGCGAATCAAAACGGACCAATGAATTCGCAGAGACGCGAACAGTTGAAGAAACAATACGGTTTGACCGACGCGGAACTCGATGCGCGTTTGAAACAAAATCAGCAAGTGCAGCCGAAAAGAATGCCGCGCGGCATCAACGAAAATTACGCCCGCGAAGTGATGGAACTGCACACGCTCGGCGTTGACGGCGGCTACACGCAAAAAGATATTCAGGAAGTCGCCCGCGCTCTGACCGGCTGGACGATTATTGACGCGCGCGGTTATCGCCGCGCCTTTGCGAGTTTGGCGAACGGCACCGAAGATGCTCGTTATGCTCGACAAGCGCGACTTTTGGGTTTGCCCGAAGATGCCGCGTCGGGAACATTTTTCTTTAACGCCCGGACGCACGACAAAGGCGAAAAAGTCGTTTTGGGACAGAAAATCAATGAAGGCGGCATCAAAGACGGCGAAAAAGTGTTGGACATTCTAGTCAATCATCCGGCGACCGCGAAATATATCGCCCGCAAATTAGCCGTTAAATTCGTCTCCGATAATCCGAGCGAAGCGTTAGTTAAAAATGTAGCGAAAGCGTTTCACGATTCCAAAGGCAACATCAAAACGACTTTACGCGCACTTTTCACGGACAAGGAATTTTTCGCGCCGGAAAATTACCGCGCTAAAATCAAAACGCCTTTCGAGGTGATGGTCAGCGCGATTCGCACCGTCGGCGCGGATACCAACGGCAGACAAATTCAGGCGATGCTGGCGAAAATGGGCGAGCCGCTTTACGGTTTTCAAGCTCCGACCGGCTATCCCGACACGGCGGAAGATTGGGTCAACACCGGCGCGTTATTGGAAAGATTAAACTTTGCCGTCGCGTTCGCCTCGAACCGTATTCCGGGAACGAAAGTTAATTTGAAACAGTTTGAAGGCAAAGACAAAGCACAGATTTTAGACCGCTCGATTGCCGCCGTTTTAGATGGCGAAATTTCGCCGAACACGCGAGCGTCGCTTTTGAAACAAATTGAACAACCGCTCGTCGAGCCGAAAATGGAAACCGTCGCCGATAAAACGAGCGACGATGAAAATATGGCGATGATGCCGAATCAGGGCGGCGGGCGTAATCGTCAACCGCCAGCGCGTTTGCTTGCGCCGAGCGGCAACGCGGAAGTTTTCAAAGTCGTGGGTTTGATTTTGGGAACGCCGGAATTTCAGCGGCAGTAAAATATGAGAAGTGAGAGGTGAGAACTGAAAACAAACCTCACCTCTCACCTCTCACTTCTCACTTTCTAATAAAGCATTAATGAGGTAAGCAATTATGGACAGAAGATATTTTTTGAAATCGAGCGGCATCGCTCTCGCCGGTTTCGGTTTGATGGCGGCTGCGCCGGATTTTTTGCAGCAGTTCGCCAACGCGCAAACCGTGACCGACGGCGACGGCAAGAAGAAAATTTTAATCACGATTTTTCAGCGCGGCGCGGTTGACGGTTTGAATATGGTCGTGCCATACGGCGACAGCGAATACTATAATCTGCGCCGCACGATTGCCGTTCAAAAGCCGAATCAGACGGACGGCGTGGTCAATCTCGACGGTTATTTCGGACTGCATCCGTCGCTCAAGCCGCTCGAAAAATTCTGGCAGAATAAACAGCTTGCCGTCGTGCATTCGGTCGGCTCCCCGGACAACACGCGCTCGCATTTCGACGCGCAGGATTATATGGAAGCCGGAACGCCGGGCGTGAAATCCACGCGCGACGGCTGGCTCAACCGCGTTCTGCAAACTTCGCAGAGCGGCAAAGATTCGCCGTTTCGCGCCGTGGCGATGAACGGGCAGATTCCACGCACACTGATCGGTCGCGCACCGGCGATTGCGATGACTAATCTCGCCGATTTCGCCATCAATGCCGGAGTCTATACGCAATCTGTCCAAGGCGGTTTTGAAGGAATCTACCAGCAGAGTGCCGGCGGTGGTTTGGGCGACACGGGCAAGGAAACTTTTGAAGCGGTCAACTTTTTGAAGCAGGCAAATCCGGCGCAGTATCAGCCGGAAAACGGTGCGCGTTATCCGAATAACCCGTTCGGAAATTCCCTGCGGCAAATCGCGCAGCTTATCAAAGCCAACGTCGGACTCGAAGCCGCGTTCACCGATACGCCCGGACTCAATTGGGACACGCACGCCAACGAAGGCGGCGCACGCGGACAAATCGCTAATTTATTGGGCAATTTCGGACAAACCATCGCCGCGTTCGCCACCGATTTGGGCAAGCGAATGGATGATGTCGTAATTTTAACGATGTCGGAGTTCGGCAGAACCGCCAGAGAAAACGGCACACGCGGAACCGATCACGGACACGCCAACTCGATGTTGGTTTTGGGAAATTCCGTCAAAGGCGGCAAAGTCTACGGCGATTGGAAAGGTTTGGACGCAAACAATCTTTACGAAGGACGTGATTTAGCAGTAACGACCGATTTTCGAGACGTTCTCGGCGAAGTCGCTTTCAAACATTTAGGCAATAAAAACTTGGATAAAATCTTTCCGAATTACACGACGAGCGCGAAGAATTTTCGCGGGTTTATGGGTTAGTTATAGAGATAAATTATTTTATGGTTTTACCATTGAGATACTCTAAAAATTGTCAATAAAATGTTTAAGAGATGGGCTGCGGACCAAAGCAGCCCGGATTTTTTTATCTCGCTTTTGGCACTCAAGTAATCCTCATCGTTTAATAACCACCTGCCGTGTTTATGAAACCATCTAATACAAAAAATAAGAGGTATTGTCCAAGCTGTGAGAGTTAAGCCAATGAATAATATGGTCAAAAAAACTTGATTAAATAAAAAGGTTAATAGGCTAACGCCAAGAAAAACTACCACTGCCATATCAAAAGATGCAATCTTGTTTGCAGAACTAATTGCCTGAGTTGTAACTATATTTTTTCCCGCTGCCTCAATAATTTCATTTTCGTAAATCTCAATTCCGCAGTGTGGACAAATTCTTTCTTCAAGACACAAATCGGCATCTTTCAGCTTTATCGGAATCAAACCTTGACAAGTTGGACAAGAGGAGAAAATTGAAACATCTGGGTTGAGAATTTCTGGGTCAAAAAAACTTTTCTTCATCTCTCACTCCTAATTCCTAATTTGTTTGTAGCCTTTTGCCAAAAGTCGCGGCGGCACACCGAGCCAATAGAGTCCCTGAAAAATTGACCAGCGCGTAAATGTCCAGATGAATGAACGATTTTGAAATCTGCGTGAAGAAGTCGTAATTGTCAGATTGACGTGGACAAACCGACCTTTTTTCAACAGGCGTTTGTATAAATCAACGTCCTCAAAAAGCGGCAGCGATTTAAAGCCTTTGATTTTTTCGTAGGTTTCGCGCCGCACGAACATTGCCGAATCGCCGTAGACCAAACCGATTGAACGCAGTTGCGGATACAGCCAGGTGAGAAATTTTGCCCATCGCGTCGCGCCGTCGAAAACGATGCGGAAATTTCCGCCGACGATTTCCGCGTAGCGCATATATTGTTTGATTTGTCTGCCGCAGCCCTGCACCGGTCGCGTGTCGGCGTGGAGAAACCAGAAAATTTCGCCCGTTGCCTGCCGCGCGCCTTCGTGCATCTGTTGACCGCGATTGGCTTCGGCAAGTTTTATCAGTTTGAGCGGTTTATTGACTGCGAAACTTTCGATGATCTCGATTGTTTGATCCGCGCTGCCGCCGTCAACGATGACGATTTCGTCAACATTGACCAGACGCGAAAGCGCATCGAGAGTTTTCTGGATCGTCAATTCTTCGTTGAACGTCGGAATGATGACGGAAAGTTGCATTACAGTTGGCAGTTGGCAGAAGCAGTTAGCAGTAATTGTTGAGCATAAGTCAGCGCAGCCTTTCAAACTCTACGTAGTTTCTGCTCAACAGACTGCCGCTGCCGCCTGCCGACTGATTAAAATCTAACCGTTTCCGCCGGTGAATCGCTGCCTTCCGCCGCTTTCCATTCTTCCTGCGTGTCGTAAAAACTACAATCGAATTCGGCGAGCGATAAAATTTTGATGCCGTTGACTTCCGCCGGAGAATCTTTAAAACGGACGATTGCGCCGCAGCCGATGACTTCGCCGCCGAGTTCTTTGACAATGTTGGCGGTTTCCTGAATCGCCTTGCCGGTGCGAATCAAATCGTCAACGATAATGCACGGGTGAATGTCGCCTTCCTTTAAGTATTGTCGAAACTGCCGCTTGCCGTCTTCGAGTTCCGCCCAATAAATCTGCTCCGCGCTGAGAGCTTCGCGGACGGCGAACGCAACCGGAATGCCGCCCGGACTCGGACTGATAATCGAAATTTTCGGCAGACGGCTGGAAATTGATTTGTCCATCCGAAACTTGCGGCTCAACCCGACCGACAAAACGCGCGAATTATCGTAGTAGCGAAAGGCGAGCGGCATTTGAAAATAACACGAAGCGTGTTTGCCGTTCGGATACACGAAATGCCCTTGCCGATACGCGCCCGTTTTTCCCAAAATTTGCATTACCGACTCGGATGTCGGAATTAAATCTACCATTTATTTTCTCCTTGCAGCTTAAAATGCTTTCAAATTACACGACGTATTTTATCTGTTTGGTATTTTAATCACAAACTATCTTCCAACAATTTTTCAATCACCGACTTTTGCATCCGGCTCACACTTTCCGGCATTTCGTCGAGCTTAAACCAGCCAACGGCGTTTATTTCACGGCTTTTGACCGAAGCGTGATCGTTTGATTCGGCGCGGAACAAAATTTCGATGTGGCGGTTGATCGTCCGAGTGCTGAACAGTTTCACGCCGCTTAATTCGATGCCGGTTTCTTCGCGCAGTTCGCGCCGGACGGCGGTTTCGGGCTGTTCGCCGTGTTTGACAAAGCCGCCCGGAACGCCCCAGCCCGAAGCCGTTCGCAAAACGTGGTCGAGCAGTAAAACTTCGCCTTGATGGTTGGTGACGACCGCCGCGACCGACACCGTGAACTGATTTTGCGTCAGCCGCACGACTTTTCCTCTGAGCGACGGCGTAAGATTCCTCCAAATTGTTCCGACAATTTTTTTCAACATTTAAAAAGAACTTTTGGCTCAATCGAACATCAAACTTTCAACAATTTTATTCGGAAGTTTAATTCCGTTAAAACTTTATATATAATTAAGACGAGATTTCCCCCAAATCTCAAGAGCCAAATTCAAAACATACATTTTTTCGATTGGAGTTTTCAATGTCAAAAATAGTTTTCCTTGCCAAAACTGCATTTATCTTACTCTACGCTTTTGTTTTTTGCGCGGCGGCTTTTGGACAAAACGCTGATCTGCAAGTTCAACTGAAGAACTCTTTTAATAAATTTAAGTTGATTCGGATCGATAAAGCATCAGTTTTACAGAAAATTAAATCACGCCAGCCGATTAGTATCCAAACGATTGACAAAAATTACGAGTTGAATCTGGCTCCCAGAGATTTACGCACGGCGCGTTACCGGGCGGAAGAGACGACCGCCAACGGTGTTCGCGCTTTGGAAAGAAATGCCGTGACAACTTTCAAAGGCACGATTGCGGGCGCGAGCGATTCGCGGGTTCGGCTGACGATTGACGCAGAGAAAATCGAAGGTTATTTTGCAACGCCCGCTGAGACGTTTTTTATCGAACCGGCAGCTAATTATTCGCCGTTGGCAAACGCGGCGGATTACATCGTTTATCGAGAAAAAGATTTGATCAAAACCGCCGATTTTGTTTGCGAATCGGAGATCGGCAAAAAAATCGAACGCGGCGAGCAGATGTTTGGTGCAAATCGTTTTCAGGCGGCGCAAACCTTGCGGGTTTTGGAGATTGCCACCGAAGCCGATTTCGCTTTTGTCACCGAACTCGGCGGCGCGGCGAACGCCAACAACGAAATTTTAAGCATTCTGAATTTAATCGAAGGAACCTACGAAGCCGAACTCGGTTTAACTTTCGATGTCGTTTTTCAACACGCCTGGTCAACCGCCGATCCGTTTAACGACGCGAGCGCGAGCAGTTTTTTAAATTCCTTCCGAAATCATTGGAACGCCAATTATCCGCCAAGCTCGATGCCGCGCGATGCCGCGCATCTTTTTACGGCGCGACCGACTTTTACCGGGCGCGGTCAATCTTTTCTCGGAACCGTCTGCGTCAGCCCGAATTCGGCTTACGGATTTACCGGCAGGCTCGATGTCGGCACGATCAAATACGTTTTGACGGCGCACGAAATCGGTCATAACTTCAACGCCAATCACACCGACGCGATTCAGGGCTGCGGCGATACGATTATGAACGCGCTCGTCAGCAACCTGACACCGCTCGATTTCTGCGCTTTTTCGCGCACGGAAATTTCCAATTTTGTTCAAACAAACGGCAGTTGTCTGAGTCCGCGCACGGTGAACAAAACGCCGTTTGATTTTGACGGCGACGGGAAAGCCGATATTGCCGTTTTTCGCCCGGCAAACGGTTTCTGGTTTATCATCAACAGCGCCAACGGTTCTTTTAATTTTTCGCAGTTCGGCGCAGTCACCGACGTTATCGCTCCGGCTGATTACGACGGCGACGGCAAAACCGACCTCGCCGTTT
>JAJAZE010000367.1 GCA_026785925.1 Pyrinomonadaceae bacterium | reverse complement strand
GTTTTGCCGTTTGTCAATCAAAACAACGACGCAAACACCGAATATCTGAGCGACGGTCTGGCGGAAAGCGTTATTTATTCGCTTTCACAAATTCCCGAATTGCGTGTGATGTCACGCAACTCGTCTTTTCGTTACAAAGGAAAAGAGACGGACGCAAAAGCCATCGGCGGCGAATTGAATGTGCAGGCGATTCTGACCGGTCGTATTGTTCAATTCGGCGATACTTTGTCGGTCAGCGTAGAACTCGTTTCCGCGAACGATAATTCCGTGATTTGGGGCGAGCGATTCACCCGTAAAATGTCCGAGGTTGAAAAACTGCAAACGGACATCGCTCAACTTACTTTGCAAAAACTGCGGCTCAAACTTTCCGGCGCGGACGAGCAACGCCTTAAAAAACCGCAAACCGAAAACTCCGAAGCCTATCAACTCTATTTGACGGGACGTTATCATTTGAACAGATTGACCGATGACGGCTTTCTGAAAGGTCGAGAGTATTTCGGGCAGGCAATAGATAAAGACCCGAACTACGCTCTGGCATACGTCGGGTTAGCGGATTCCTACAATATGCTGAGCGGCTGGAACGCGCTTCCGCCAAAGGAAGGTTTCCCAAAAGCAAGAGTGGCGGCGACAAAGGCGTTGGAGCTTGATGACGAATTGGCGGGGGCGCACACCGCGCTGGGAACTGTCAAACTCTTTTATGACTGGGATTGGCAAGGTGCCGAGAGAGAATTCAGGCGAGCCATCGAGATTAACCCGAACTATGCGGACGCTCATCAAATGTACAGCTTCTATCTGTCCGCGACGGGACGCTTCGATGAAGCTATGGCGGAAATGAAACGCGCTCAGGAACTTGATCCGCTTTCGCTTGTAAAAATCGCGGGCATCGGAGAAATACTTTACTTTCAACACCAATCCGACCAAGCGATAGAGCAATATCAAAAGGCACTCCAAATGGACACAAACTCCGGCTTTGCACATTGGGCAATCGGGAACGCATATGTTAATAAGGGGATGTATCAGGAAGCCATTGCCGAATATCAAAAGGCGATACATCTATCGGGAGACTCGCCTGACGAACTGGCATCTCTCGGATACGCATATGCTCTGTCAGGAAAAAGGCAAGAGGCATTTCAGATTGTTGACGATTTGAAGCAGCGGTCAAAGCGAAGCTACATCTCGCCGACTCTGATTGCCGTTGTCTATGCCGGACTTGGGGAGAAGGAGCAAGCCTTCGAGTGGCTCGACAAGGCTTATAACGGACAGAATTCCAATTTGGTTTATCTCAAAGTAGATCCGATGTTCGATAGTCTTCGCTCAGACCCGCGATATGCGGATTTATTAAGGCGCGTCGGACTACTCTGATAGAATGTCCGAAGTAAATATATCATCCAAAAACTTTCGGACGCACGGGAACGGGTTTCGTGAAAATCCGGTAAAAGGCGAATCGCTCTTTAGTTGTATAGTCAAAATTGAGATACAATTTGTAGCGAGAAAGTCGCCTGTAATCAGCATCGTCAATAATCGTAAAATCATCCTCAGCCCATATGGATAAACGCGGCACAACAATTCAATGGACGTGAGGGCGAAACAGCGACTTTGTATGAACGTCGCTCGTTAAACTTTGGCTTGCGTGTTAGCGGTTTCGCCCCACGTCATCTCAGCCGTTAGATGCTTCGTGTTTTAGACAAAGCGGCAGCAAAGTTAAAGGCTAACAAAGACGTTGCGCGTTTTCCGCAAGTTGTGTTAAACCCAAAAGCTAGGGAAAATGAAAGTTTTTCAGAACACCGACGACATATGAAAAAGGAGTTATTATGTTTGAACTTGTAACTATGTTTGCTCTTTTCGCGGCAATAGGTTGGATTATTGTTTTTTCCAGCAAAAAATCTCGAATGCGAAGCACTACGTCAGGGCGGAGTTTGGGTTTATATAAAGGCACTCGTAGTCAGGCTCAACGCGAAGCATCAGCCGCATTAATACTTATTTTAGGTTGGCTTTTCGCTGTTTCTAGCTCGGTGGCGTTGGTGCTTCTGCTTTTAGTTGCTTTATTTTTGAAGAAATAAATTTGAAGGTTCTAGTAGGAACGGTAGGTGCTTTGAAAATTAACACGCATCTAACAAATCATTGGACGTGAGGGCGAACCAGCGACTTTCTTTTCACGTTGTCTTTTTAACTCGGAGTTGCGTGTAATCGGTTTCGCCGCACGTCAACTCAATCGTTCGACGTTTTCGCTTTAATTTCATATTCGGATTTTTAAACTAAGCAAAGGAGATAACTATCCTGAAAATCATCAGAATCGGGCTAATTATTTTAGGAATTGTGCTTTTGGTCGGAGGAGTAGCAGTGGCTATTACAAACCTTACTGCCGGGGAACCTCTCAGATGTTCTTCTGTGGCTGAGAGGGACAAGGAATTTGAGAAAGCCATTGATGAATGGGGGACAGCACTTGGAACTCCGCGAGAACCTGAGTTGAAGAAAAAGGTGGAGGAAAATAGTAAATTATTTTTTCAGGCACTTCGTAATTGTAATGAAGCAAAGTTAGAGAGGGCTATTATTACTATTGTTTCCCTGATAGTTGCGGGCATTGGCTTTTTGCTCACGATTGTTGGATTTTTCATTGGACGTAAAAAAGCCATCACATAAAACCGGCAAATTGCAAACTCGATAAAAATAATTGGAATCTATTTTTGAAATAAAGCCTTTTCAATTACACAACGTCGAACAATTCAATGGATGTGAGGGCGAAACAGCGACTTTGTTATCACGTCGTCCGTTATCTTTGACGTTGACGCTGGCGGTTTCGCCCCACGTCAACTCAATCGTTGGGCGTTTCGCGTTCGCGTGGCGCGAAGAGCGGGCGGCAATTTCTTTTTTCAAATTTACAATCAGAGGAGATTAATTCTATGTCAAGTTTATCCGATAGGCTTCGCGCGTCTTTATCGCAACTCGTTCGCGTTCGCGCAATCTTTGTCGCGCGGGCGTTTTTAATTTGTCTTTCCGCCGATGCCCGCGCCGGGTTTCTGTATGCCGCGGGCAGTTGAGCAACTCTCCGATTGTAAGGTTTGATTTGAAGTGTGGAAGTTTCAGCCGTGAACGGGATGATGTTTAGTGAGGACATTGCTGTCTGCGCTCCGGTTGAAACGTCCGGTTTGACGAGAAATGCTGAGCCGGATGAAAAATCGTTTGACTTTGCACAGCCATTGCAAGTAATATCTGTGCTATTCAACGCACCGTGACTAATCTTCCACGCTCTCGACACCGATTCGTTTAAGGTTGCTCTGTTGTCGGGCGCATCGTTTTTTCAGTCCATTCAAACAATTTAATCAGGAGAATAAAAAGGCGTATGTTACATTTTGCAAATATGGTGATGCGCGGTTTGACGGCGAACACCTTTGTCGGCGGCATTTCGGGCGCGATTGCCGCGTCCTTTATCAAAACAACTTACTTTTGGAATCAATCGTCGAATTTCAACGGCGGCGGCAAGCGGCGGCGGGCGGCGGCGGGCGTGTTGTGCGCGTCGCTGCTGCTGACGCTCTTGTTCGTGCCGAACGCGCAAATCGTGCGGGCGGACAGCATTCTCGGCAGCGTCGCCGCTGGCACAAACCCCAGAGCCGTGGCGGTCAATCCGGTGACCAATAAAATCTACGTCGCTAATTTTAACAGCGAGAATGTGACGGTGATTGACGGGACGAACAATTCGACCGCAACCGTTGTGGCTGGCACAACTCCCGTTGCCGTGGCGGTCAATCCGGTGACCAATAAAATCTACGTCGCTAATCAGGACAGCAATAATGTGACGGTGATTGACGGGACGAACAATTCGACAAACACCGTCGCGGCTGGCTCAGGTCTCGTTGCCGTGGCGGTCAATCCGGTGACCAATAAAATCTACGTCGCTAATCAGGACAGCAATAATGTCACGG
>JAJAZE010000366.1 GCA_026785925.1 Pyrinomonadaceae bacterium | reverse complement strand
GCTTTGAACCGCTCGAAACTCCGGCGGTCGAAAACATCGAGACTTTAACGGGCAAATACGGCGAAGAGGGAAATCAGCTAATCTTCAAAATCTTAAAGCGCGGCGAAAAACTCGACGTGAACGCGGACGAAAAAGATTTAGCCGATTTAGCCTTGCGCTATGATTTAACCGTCCCGCTCGCCCGCGTCGTGGCAAATCACAAAAACGAACTCCCGAAATTTTTCAAACGCTACCAAATCCAACCCGTCTGGCGAGCCGACCGTCCGGCGCGTGGACGTTACCGCGAATTTTATCAATGCGACGTTGACGCAATCGGTTCAAGTTCGATGCTCGTCGAAGCTGAACTAATTTCGGCAGTTTGTGAGATTCTAAAGAGACTAAATTTCAAGAATTTCACGATACGGATAAACCACAGAGAGATTTTGACTGCAATTTTAGAAGTGTCAGGTATTTCAAAAGATCAACAAACAGAGGCTTTAGTTGCTTTGGACAAAATTGACAAAATTGGTCGAGAAGGCGTTGAAAAAGAATTTAAAGAAAGAGGAATCAGTGATGAGGCTGGTATTAAACTTTTAACTGCTTTTGAATTCTTTTTAAGAGAAAAGGCAAAAGAAAATTTGAGCGAAAAGCAAAAAATGCTTTTGTTAAAGTTTTTAAATACTCAAAAAAACTTGTCTGATGAGTTCGTTAAAGAAATTAGAACACTTGAACGAATGATTCAAAATACAGAGACTTCTTCGCAGGTGTTGGAAATTTTGCAACGACATAAAAATGCTATGGAAAGTCTCAATATCATGGATGACATTGAAGAATTTTTAGGAAATCATGAAGCAGGAAATTCTGCACTAAATAATTTAAAAGAAATTTGGACATTTGGAAATGAGGAATTTGACACATTAAAAATTGACCCAAGCCTTGCGCGTGGTTTGTCTTATTACACGGGCGCGATTTTTGAGATAAATGTTCCCGATCTGGTGGGAAGTCTCGGCGGTGGTGGGCGTTATGACGGTTTAATCGGAATGTTCGGCAAGGAACAGATTCCGGCGTGCGGTTTTTCGCTCGGACTCGAACGCATTCTCGTCGTGATGGAGGAGCGCGGAATGTTTCCGAAAGAGTTAAGCGACAGTTCGGCGGACGTTCTCGTGACCGTCTGGAACGAAGATTCCATCGGCGAATCGCTCAAACTCGCGGGCGAATTACGAAAACAAGGCTTGCGCGTCCTCGTCTATCCCGAAGCCGACAAACTCGGCAAACAATTTAAATACGCCGATTCAATCAAAGTCCCGTTCATCTGCGTCTTGGGCGAAACGGAACTCGCCGAAAACAAAGTTACGCTCAAAAATCTGCGGACGGGCGAGCAGGAAATTGTTTCGAGAGAAGATATTGCAGGAAAATCGCGTTCTGAGACATTGGGCGACTGAATTTTAAAGAAAAAAGATTATGAATATTGATTGGTTACAATTTATCACCACAATTCTTACCTCCGGGCTTATTTCTGCTTTTTTAACAGGATTTTGGCTTAATGGTAGAACTGAAAAAATAAAGGCGCAACTTCAAGAAAAACTTTACGAATTTCAAACAAAATTCTCTTGGTTTCACCAAAAACAAGCTGACACAATTGCAGAGATTTACAGTTTGTTATCCAAATACGAACAAAGTCTCAAAGAACTTGTGAAGTTTAAAAAACATCGAAATAGATTATGTAAAGATGAAGAAAATTATCAAGCGAGAATAATTGAATATGAAAGACGATGTAGAGAAAATGATATTAACTTGAGCGATGCTTTTAATGAGAAAGAAATTTTCTTCACGGATGCAAATATAAAACTAATTAACGAAACAATCAAAAAAATGCAAAGTTGTTTAGCGTCATTTTCGTTCTCAGACCTTGGAAAATCAGGGAACTATGAATTTATCAATCCTGAAACTAATGAGCAAATTAGTGCTGATGCTATATTTGAAATATCCAACAAACTATTATTTATTGAGATTCCAAAGGCGAAGCAAACATTGAAGGATGAGTTTCATAATATTCTTTCTACTGAAAACTCAAACAAACTTAGGGGAAAGTAATGACCGAAATAATTCCGCCAACCTAAGCCGAACTTCTCACCGAAATAAAATCGCGCATTCGCACAGCGCAGTATGCCGCACTGAAAGCGGTCAACCGCGAACTTATTACACTTTATTGGGACATCGGCAAAACGATTGTCGAACGGCAGGAAGGCGAAACTTGGGGCAAATCGGTGGTCGAAATGTTATCAAAAGATTTGCGCGTTGAGTTTCCCGAACATCAAGGATTTTCGTCGCAAAATCTTTGGTATATGCGTCAGTTTTATCTTGAATACAAAGATAACGAAAAACTCCAGCCAATAGTTGGAGAAATTGGCTGGACGCATAACATCAACGTATTCAGCAAATGCAAAGACGCTCTCGAACGCGAATTTTATATTCGGATGACGCGCAAATTCGGTTGGACAAAGCGCGTTTTGATTCACCGCATTGATAATAAAGATTACGAGCGAACTTTATTGAGCCAGACAAATTTCGATAAAACCGTTACGGAAGAACAGCAAAATCAAGCTAAACTCGCGGTCAAGGACGAATATCTTTTCGATTTTCTCGAACTCGGCGACGAGTATTCGGAACGGCAGCTTGAAACGGCTTTGATTGCGAAAGTCGAAAAGTTTCTGCGCGAAATGGGCGGAATGTTTGCTTTTATCGGCAGTCAATTCAGATTACAGGTTTCCGACAAAGAGTATTTTATTGACTTGCTTTTATTTCATCGCGCTTTGAAATCGCTGGTTGCCATCGAGTTAAAAATTGGCGAATTTTTGCCCGAATACGTCGGCAAAATGCAGTTTTATCTGGCGGTTTTGAACGACAAAATAAAAATGCCCGACGAGAATCCTTCAATCGGCATCATTTTGTGCAGAGATAAAGATAAAACGATTGTCGAATACGCACTCGCGCAATCCGAATCGCCGATTGGCATCGCCCGCTACGAACTCGTTTCAAAATTACCTGAAAACCTGCGCGGACAGCTTCCCACGCCCGAACAAATCGGCGGACTTTTAGAGGAAATTTAGAATTAAACAAACGGGCGAGCAGGAAACGATGGTGAGAGACAAAGCATCAGAAAAAATAAAATTATGAAATCATCAATCAAATACTTTTTGCTGCTATTTATCGTTGCATTTGCCAATTTCGTTCACGCCCAGAAGTCGGTCGAAAATAAAGATTTGCCGAATTTCTCGCAAGTCAACGCGAAGTTTTATCGCGGCGCACAGCCGACCGAAAACGGTGTCAAGGAGTTGGCGCGAATGGGTGTGAAGACAATTATCAATTTGCGCGGCGAAGATAAAAACGCGCAAAAAGAAAAACTTTGGGCGAATCGAGCGGGCATCAAATTTATCGCCGTGAACTTGAACAATTGGTTCAAGCCAAAGACGGCGGACATCGAAAATATCGTCAAAGAAATTGACGCGGCGGACAACCAGCCGGTTTTCGTTCACTGCAAACGCGGCGCAGATCGAACCGGAACCGTCGTCGCTGTCTATCGTATCGCGCACGATAATTGGACAGCGAGAGAGGCGAACGACGAAGCGGAAAAATTCGGTTTCGGCTGGTGGCAATTCTGGATGAAAGATTACATCAACGATTATTACGAGGAAAACGGCAAACGGAAAACGAAAAATGGAAAATGAAAGCCAGGCGCACGGGCAGATTTTACAAATTTTTTTGGACGAAACCACCGGCGCGTTTCAGAGTTACAAAAAATTGGCGGAACAGGCGGTTGAACAGGTCTCCGACGACGAGTTTTTTAAAACAGTTGACGCGGAATCAAACAGTTTGGCGACAATTTGCAAACACGTCGGCGGCAATCTGAAATCTCGCTGGACGGACTTTTTGACCACCGACGGCGAGAAGCCGTCCAGAAATCGAGATGCGGAATTTAGCGCGGACGGCGATACGCGGGAAACGATTCGGCAAACTTGGGAAAACGGATTTCAGACGCTTTTTGAAACGCTCCAATCTCTAACGGCGGCGGACTTGGACAAAATCGTGCAAATTCGCAGCGGAGATTTTACCGTTGTCAAAGCGATCAACCGCGCGATGATGCACACGGCTTCGCACGTCGGGCAGATTCAATTTTTAGCGAAACATCTACGTTCAAATGATTGGAAAACTTTGAGCGTTCCGAAAAATCAGTCGGCGGAATTTACCGATTGGCTGAGAAATAAAGATGATAAAGGAAGTCATCTGGAAGCGACCGGCGAATTTGCCAAAAGAGATTTAAAATAGAAAAGAGCGGGAGAAGAGAGTAGATTCCCGCTCAAGCCCTTTTTGAATGGCAAATTTAGCAGCGTCTGATTAGAACGCGGCTGATTAGTCTGGTCACGACTCTGCTTTATTTCTCCCTTAATTCGTAAGTTTTTTTGGTCAACAACTGAATTTGAAAATCTTGAGTTCCAAGTTATGATCCGCAGTCTATAACGCGCCGCCAACTGTGAAAGTTGGAAAACAAGTGCTTTTTTAATGTAAAGTTAAGTAAAGCCGAAATCTGTTCGGTCGGCGGTTAATTATTTATGAAAGCCATTTCAATTTTAGGCTCGACCGGCTCAATCGGCTGCAACACGCTGAAAGTTGTTGAACATCTCGCGGGCGAGTTTCGCGTCGTCGCGCTCGGCGCGGGAAAGAATATGGAAAAACTCGCCGAACAGATTCGGCGTTTTCAACCGGAACTCGTCGCCGTCGAAACCGAAGAATGCGCCGAAGATTTATTGCGCCGAATCTCGAATTTCAAATCTCGAATTCCAAAAATTGAAATCGGCGCAACAGGTTTAATCCGTGTCGCCACGCACGAACAAGCGACAACGGTCGTTTCGGCAACCGTCGGCGCGGTCGGGTTCGTGCCGACTTTGCGGGCGTTGGAAGCGGGCAAAAGAGTCGCGCTGGCGAACAAGGAAACTTTGGTGATGGCTGGCGAATTGATGACCGAAGCGGCGCGGAAAAACAACGCCGAAATTCTGCCGGTTGATTCGGAACACAACGCGCTGCACCAATGTCTGCGCGGCGAATCGAGCGGGGAAGTCAGGCGTTTAATTCTGACGGCGAGCGGCGGACCTTTTCGCACGAAGTCGAAAGATGACATTGAAAACGCGACCATCGAACAAGCCTTAAATCATCCGACCTGGAATATGGGAGACAAAATCACGATTGACTGCGCGACTTTGATGAACAAAGGTCTGGAAGTGATCGAAGCGCGCTGGCTGTTCGATTTTCCGGCGGATGAAATCGCCGTCGTCGTGCATCCGCAGTCGGTCGTGCATTCGATGATCGAGATGATTGACGGCTCGATTATCGCGCAAATGGGCGTGACCGATATGCGCCACGCGATTCAATACGCGCTGACCTTTCCATTGAGAAAATCAAGCTGTCTGCCGCCGCTCGATTTCGCCAAACTTTCGCATCTGACGTTTGAAGAACCGGATTTAGAAAAATTTCCGTGTTTGGCTTTAGCTTATCGCGCATTGAAAATCGGCGGCACGATGCCCGCGACCTTGAACGCCGCCAACGAAATCGCCGTTCAAGCGTTTTTAGATAGTAAAATTCGTTTAAGCGACATTCCGAAAATTATCGAATCGGTGATGAACGAACACGAATCGCAACCGGCGACGAGTCTGGAAGTTATTTTGGAAACCGATGCGCGGGCGCGAAAACAGGCTATAATAAAATTGGATAAAAACGCGGCGGCGGATTGAGGAGTGAAATTTATGGATGCAGTTTTGGAAAGAACAAAAGCGCAGACGATAATCGCTTGTGAACAACCGAAAATTAACGGCGAACCGAAAATCGTGCGCTGGACGCGAGATCAGTATTACCAAATGGCGGAACTCGGTTTTTTTCGAGACAAACGGGTCGAGTTGATTAAAGGAGAAATAATTGAAATGTCGCCAATGAAATCCGCACACGCCACCGCCATAAGTTTAGCAGTCCAAGTTTTGGGAGAAATTTTCAACAAGAATTTTATCGTTCGTTCGCAGTTACCGATGGGTTTCGGCAAAACCGACGAACCCGAACCCGATATTGCCGTCGTCAAAGGCACGATCCGCAATTTCAGCGGTTCACATCCGAAGAACGCCGACTTGATTATCGAGGTCTCCGACACGACATTGCGTTACGACCGGACGAGAAAAGCGAGTTTGTATGCGGAAAATAAAATTTCCGATTATTGGATTTTGAATTTGCAAAATCGCTGTCTGGAGGTTTATCGCCAGCCGAAAAAAGACAAAAAACTCGGCTTCGTTTATACGGAAATAAAAATTTCGACCGAAGAGGATGCGGTTTCACCGCTCGCCGCGCCGGACGCGAAAATCAAAATCGCCGACCTTTTACCCTAGTTGCTAAACTTTCCCGCTCGTTTTACACTTTATTACTGACAACCTGCAGCCGGAAGTTTGTTTCTAACCAAGCAAGAATTTTGCAAAAGGAATTTATACAATGCCCGATATTTTAATAGTTATTTTATCCGTTATTTTCGTTCTCGGAGTCGCCATCAACATTCACGAATTCGGACATTTTGCCGTCGCCAAATTGCTCGGAATTCGCGTCGAGGCTTATTCGTTTTTCGGCTTGGGTCCGCGCATTTGGGGTTTTAAACGCGGTCATACCGATTACCGCATTTCAGCGATTCCGCTCGGAGCCTACGTCAAACTTTACGGCGATGAAGCGACCGCGCCGCTCGAAGGCGGAAGTTCTGAAGAAAAGGTTGGGGATTTTCTGGATGAACGGAACATCGGTAAAGCCGATCCAGACAAAAAGCCTGCATTTGAACCCGTTCCTGACTCGGAACTTTACGAACTGCGTCCGCGCTGGCAGAAGTTTCTGGTGATGATCGGCGGACCGTTTATGAACATTATGCTGGCTCTCGCCATTCCGTTTTTCGGCGCGTTTTTCTACGGAATTCCCGCAATGCCCGCGCCGATTGTCGAATTTGTCAAAGCATCGGGCGCAGCCGATCAAGCCGGAATCAAAGTCGGCGACCGCATCATCGCGTTTGACGGCGTGGAAAATCCGACTTGGCGCAGAATCGAAACCGACGCGCTGGTTTCGCCCGACAAAACCGTTCCGCTGATGGTCGAACGCGCCGGCGAGCGTCTGAATTTAACAATCAAACCGACCAAAGCGATGCGCGGCGAAAATACCGTTGGCGAGTTGGATTTGCTGCCCGCGACCGATGCCGAGCCTGTTTTAGTCGGCACGATTGAACCGACCATGCCGGCGGCGCAGGTTCTGCAAACCGGCGACCGTGTGCTTGCCTTTAACGACCAATCGGTTCGCAACACGGCGACTTTGCGGCAGATGGTCGGCGACACGAAAGGCGCACCGTTCAAACTGACTATCGAGCGCGGCGGCGAGCGCAAAACCGTTGACATCAACGCGGTCGAAACCGCTCAGGGC
>JAJAZE010000365.1 GCA_026785925.1 Pyrinomonadaceae bacterium | reverse complement strand
TTCTGTGTTTGTGTCGTTTGCGCCGCGACATCGAGCGGCAGCGAAATCGTCAGCAGCGAAAAAATTACAATCAGCGCGATTGAAAATTGCCGATACGTTTTTGAAATCATTGGTTTTTCTCCGAATAAATTTTGATGATGAAAAATTGCTTTTATGATTACGGTAAAAGCGCGGAAAAGTTTTGCCGAAAGTTTTTCCACAGGTGGAAATTTTTGTGACGAAAACTGCGCGAATTTATTGGCGATTGGCGAATAAAGATTTACAATTAACGAACTATGGGATTGGCAAAACTAAAAACCAAAATCAGCGTTGAAGATTATCTGGCGGGCGAAAAAACCAGCCCGGTGAAATACGAATACGTCCACGGCGAAGTTTATGCGATGGCTGGCACGAGCGACAATCACAACCGGATTGTGGGAAATATTTACGCCGGTTTGTTGAATCGTTTGCGAAATTCTACTTGTGAGCCTTTTATGGGCGATATAAAAGTGCGCGTCAGTCCGCACGTTTATTATTATCCCGATGTTTTAGTTTCGTGTGAGCAGAATCCTGAAAGTCCGTATTTTCGCAGCGAACCGATTCTAATCGCCGAAATTGTTTCGCCTTCGACGCAGGAAATTGACCGCCGCGAGAAACTGCTTTTTTATCAGCAAATGCCGAGCGTTCAGGAATACGTCGTCATCGAACAGCAAAAAATGCTGGTTGAGATTCATCGCCGCCAAGCCGATGGACGCTGGATAACTTATTATTTTAACGAAAACGCGGACGAAGAAGTCGAGTTTCAATCGGTCGAATTGACGATGACGCTCGGCAAGATTTACCAGCGCGTAAAATTTGAAAATTCTCTCAAAATTGTTTAGAGCGACATTTCTTTTAATTCTGCGATAATCTTCGGCAAAACATTTAACACAAAATCAACGTCCGCTTCGGTGTTGAACCTTCCCAGAGAAAAACGAATCGCGCCCATCGCCTGTGAATACGGAATGTTCATCGCCTGCATTACGGGCGACGCGGAATGCGTTGCCGAGTTGCACGCCGAACCGGTCGAGACGCACACGCCCAAATCATTCAGCTTTGCCAAAATCGCTTCGCCGTTGAGATTTTCAAACGAGATATTCGCCGTATTCGGCAGACGCTTGGCGTAATCAGCGGTTCCGTTAATGCGAGAATTTGGAATTTTTTCCAAAATTTCGGTTTCGAGTTTGTTTCGCAGTCTGAAAACTTCGTCCATCGCCGAAAAATCTTTCACCCAACCCGCCGCCGCGCCGAGCGCGACGATTTGATGCACGGCTTCGGTTCCCGCACGTCTGCCCGCTTCCTGTCCGCCACCGACGGCGAGCGCGGGCAAATTAACATTATCATTGATGTAAAGCGCACCGATGCCTTTCGGCGCGTGAAATTTGTGACCCGAAACGCTGAACAAATCAATCGGCGTTTCTTTCAGATTGACCGGAATTTTCCCGACCGCGTTCACGCCGTCAACGTGAACGAGCGCGGCGCAATTAGCTTTGACGATTTCGGCGATTTCCATTACCGGAAACAAAATTCCCGTTTCATTGTTGGCGAGCATCACGGAAACAACCGCCGTTTCGTCGCGCAGCGAGTCTTTTAGTTCGTCTAAATCGAGTGCGCCGTTTTCATCAACTGCGAGCCGCGTTATTTCATAATTATTCTTTTCCAGTTTGTCGCACAATTTACGAACGGCTTCGTGTTCGACGCGCGTGGTGACGAGATGTTTTTTGTGCGGATTCGCTTCGAGCGCACCGAGAATCGCCCAATTGTCGCTTTCCGTGCCGCCCGAAGTAAAAACAATCTCGCTTTCTTTGTTCGCGCCGAGCAAGTTCGCCAAATGCCGACGCGCCGTTTCAATCGCGCCGCGCACATCGCGCCCAAAATTATAAGCGGACGACGGATTGCCGTAAAATTCCGTTAAAAAAGACTTCATTGCCTCAAAAACTTCCGGCGCAATTTGCGTCGTCGCATTATTATCAAAATAAATCATAAAATAAATGGTAAATGGTAAATGGTAAATGGTAAATTATTTCTTGTTTCATTTACTATTAGCAAAAGATTGTGAACGCCATTCTTAAAATTACCGATGCGAGCGGCAAAAATTGGGAAATAAATTTGCTGCCCGACACGATTTACAACATCGGACGCGCCAAAGACAACGACATCGTGCTGAACGACCGCCGCGTTTCGCGCCGTCACGCGCACATCGTTGCCGAAGCCGTCGGGATTAAAATAGTTGACGGTTTCGAGGCGGGCGGCGAAGTTCACCGCAGTGTCAACCGCGTTTTCGTCAACAACATTCCGCAGCTTGAAAAAATTCTCGCCCCCGACGACCTGATAATTATCGGCGAAAGTAAATTAATTTTTACGAAAACCGCCGCGCCGCCCGCCGTTAAAATTCCGGCAGGTAATGCCGAAATTCCGAACGGCGCGACTGAAGTTGTGCCGACCGGCGTTAATTACGACGACCAGCCGCTCGGTCAAACGCAGATGCTGATTTCCGCGAACGAAATTATCGGTCAGCGGTCGAATCTCTCAATCGAAACCGGCATCGCCACGCCCGAAGAACTCAAGGAATTGCGCCGCAAAGCCAAGGCTCTGGATTTGCTTTATGAGATGAGCAAGACGCTCGGCACGGTTTTTGACTTGAGAGAAATCTTCGTCAAGGCGACGGATTTGATTTTTCGCGGCACGCCCGCCGAAAGAGTCGTCGCCCTGCTCGCGGACGAAACTTTGGACGGCAAAATTCTCGATTACAGTTTGTATCCGATTGCCGTTCGCGCCCGCGACGCGAAACTTGAAAATTTAACCGAAAAGCTGACGATTTCCCGCACGATTACGCAGAAAGTGATGCGCGAAAAAGCGGCGATTCTGTCGCAGGACGCGAAAACCGACGCGCAGTTCGGCGGCGCGGAATCAATCGTTTCGCAAGGCGTTCGCTCGACCATCTGCGCTCCTTTAATTACCGAATCGAATGTTCACGGCGTGATGTATGCCGACCGCTTCGATCCGTTCGCCGCGTTTTCGCCTGACGATTTAGAACTTATCAGCGCGGTCGCCGCGCAAGCCGCGATGGTCGTTGAAACCGTCAAAGCGCACAAACGTCTGGCGCGTGAGGAAATTGCGCGGGCAAATTACGGGCGGTTTATGCCCGAATACGTCGTCAAACAGATTTTGAACGATCCCGGTTCGTTCAAGCTCGGCGGCGTTAATCAAACAGTGACGATTCTATTCGCCGACATTCGCGGATTTACGGCGTTTTCAGAAAAGGAAAACCCGGAAAAAGTCGTCAAATTGCTGAATCGCTATTTCAGCGCGATGTCAGAAATAATTTTCGCGCACGGCGGAACGCTCGATAAATACATCGGCGACGGTTTAATGGCGATTTTCGGTGCGCCGACCGCCACGCCCGAAGACGCGAAAAATGCTTTGAAAACAGCCGTCACGATGCAGCAGCGACTGATAAGTTTGAATAAGGAATTGGAAGCCGAACATTTAACCCGCGTCAATATCGGCATCGGACTGCACACGGGCGTGGCGACGATTGGCTACATCGGCTCTGAACAACGCTCGGAATATACGGCGATTGGCGATACGGTTAATCTGGCTTCGCGGCTCGAATCCAACGCGCGCGGCGGACAGATTTTAGTCAGCGAAGCGACGGCGCAGGCAGGCGGCGAATTGTTTACATTTTTGCCGCAGGAATCTTTAAAGGTCAAAAATCGTCTGCAAGCCGTCTCATTATTTGAAGTAAAATGGAATTAAGCTAAAATTAGCTGTCTTTGAAAAAATTAAGTTTTTTTCTCATCCCGAAAACTTGCTTTGGTTTTATTTAAAACAGGAAAGAGCCTCTTATGAAAGGACTGTCGTCTCTAAAAAAACTCGTGACCGATTCGATGGCAATAGATATGGGAACTGCCAACACGATTATCGCCGTCAAAGGACGCGACATCGTGCTGGATGAACCGTCGGTTCTCGCCGTCAACGAATTGACGGGCGAAACTGTCGCTTTCGGTCAGGAAGCGTTTGATATGCGCGGGCGCGAAGGGCGCGACATTACCGTGCTTGCGCCTTTGACCGGCGGCGTGATCGCCGACTTTGAGCGCACGAAAACGATGCTCGCGCACTTCGTTAGAAAATCGAAATCGGGCGGCTCGCAGATGTCTTTGCAGGCGGTGATGAGTATGCTCGGCGAAGTAACGCACGTCGAACAGAGAGCTTTGATGAACGCGGCGGAAGACGCGCACATCGGCAAAGTTTATATGATGGAGGAAGGTTTGGCGGCGGCGTTCGGCGCAGGTGTCACTTCCATAGACAAACGCGCTTCGGCGGTGATTGACATCGGCGCGGGAACGACCAATATCGCCGTAGTTGCTAAAGGAGCCATCGTTCATTCGCGCTCGGAACGAATCGGGAGCGATGAAATAAATATCGCGCTGGCAAATCATCTGCGGAAACATCGCGGTTTGCAGGTCGGCGATGAAACGACGGAAAACATCAAAACTCATTTTGCGACGGCTTATCTGCCCGAAGCGATTGACAAAGCCTTAGTCGTGCGCGGGCGCGACGTGCAGACGGGCAGCCCGAACGCGGTTGAAATTACCGTCGGCGAAATTTATCCGGTCGTCGAAGGCATCGTCCGGCGCGTCGCCCAAGTCGTCTCCGACACGCTCACCGAACTGCGCCCGGAAGTAGCGGCTGACATTTATGATCGCGGAATTATCTTAACCGGCGGCGGCGCACTGCTCGACGGGATTGACCAATACTTGCGTAATTTCGTTAACTTGTCGGTCATTGTCTCGGATGAGCCGCGTTATGCCACCGTGCGCGGACTTTTGAAGATGTTCGACGAGCCGGAACTGCTTGAAAAAGTTTCGCGCACCGAACTGCACGTTCTGCAAAACGCCGAAATTTCTTACGAAGCATAAAAGGACAAAAGAGATGAGAAGTGAGACGTGAGAGATAAGACGTGAAAGCCGGTCTTATTGTTCACGTCTCATTTTTAGTTATGACCTTGCTCCGATTTTTCAAACGCCAATTTATCATCGCGCACGTTTCCGGCATTCCCGTGCGGGCGGATTATCGCTGGCTGCTGGTGCTGGCGGTGATGTCCTGGGTGACGGCGAGCGGTATTCATTCTCTGACCGGCAATATCTTCACGAGTCTTATTTTCGGAGTCCTGACGACTCTGATTTTTTTCGCTTCGATCCTGCTGCACGAACTCGCGCACGCCGTCGTCGGTCGAATGGAAAATGTCAGTGCTTTGGAAATCGTGCTGCATCCGTTCGGCGGTTTGACGCGCTTTCGGCACGCGCCCGACACGCCGCGTGCCGAATTTCGCATCGCCGCCGCCGGACCGTCGGCAAGTTTTCTGCTCGCGGTTCTTTTTGCCGGATTGATGGCGGCGTTTAATTGGCTGGATGCCGATATTCCGACGCAGCTTTTTTTTACGCTCGGCGTGTTGAATCTTCTGCTCGCAGTTTTCAATATGCTTCCCGGTTATCCGCTCGACGGCGGCAGAATTCTCCGCGCTTATCTGTGGCAGCGCGGCACTGATTTGAATGAAGCAACCGTTTTGACCGGACGCTGCGGACAAGTCATCGCGGCGGTTTTTATCGTTTTCGGCATTGTCGTTGCGCTCGTGCAAGCCGATTTTTTCACCGGCTTCTGGACGATTTTGGTCGGGCTTTTTCTCTACGACGCGGCGCGGGGAATTATTCGTGAAGTCACCGAAGCGGAACAGAAACTTGTCGAAGATGTGATGCGGCTGCCGGTTCCCGTCACGCCTGAGACGGACGTGCGGCATTTTATTGACCACATTTTGCCGTTTCACCGCCGCGCCGTTTTTCCGGTTGCCAAAGATCGCCAGCTTTACGGAATTTTAACGCTCGAAGATTTAAAAAAACTGCCGCGCGAAGACTGGAGCAAAACAAAAATCCGAACCGTGATGCGCCCGATTACGCCTGATTATTTCGTCGAATCCGACACGCCGCTCAATGAAGCCGAGGAAATAATGCGCGAAAACGGCATCGGTGCGCTTGGTGTCATTGACGCGCAGGGAAATCTGGTCGGCTTCCTGCGGCTTTCCGGCAGGCAAAAAAGTCAAATCATAAAATAATTCGCGCCCGAAAATTGATATGATATGCTTGAAAACACCTGTGGAAAGTCTTTCGGATTGAAAAAGAATGCTTGCTTTATTCAATGAATATCTACCAACTCTGCGAAACGCGCTCGACATCGCGCTGGTATTTATCATTGTCTACGTCGTCCTGAAACTCCTGCGCGGCACACGCGCCGTCCCGACCGTCGTCGGAATGGTTTTGCTGGGGCTTTTATACTGGCTCGCCCGCGCCCAGGAACTCGCCACGCTCGAATTTGTTTTGCAGTCAGCGGCGTTTTATATCGGCGTGGCGATTATCGTTCTTTTCCAATCGGAAATCCGTCAGGCTTTGATTTATTTCGGCAATCGCCTGCGCTTTCCCGTTCTGCGAAGACAGCGCGGACAGCTCGGCGAGACGATTTACGATGAAATCGTGCTGGCGGCAACGACGCTTTCGTCAGAAAAAATCGGCGCGTTGATTGTCATCGAGCGCAACGTCGGATTGCGAAATTTGATTGATACGGGCGTGTCGCTCGATGCGAAACTCAGCTACGATTTGCTGGTGACGATTTTTAATCCGTCAACGCCTCTGCACGACGGCGCGGTAATCATTCAAAACGAGCGAGTCGCCGCCGCTTCCGTCTTTCTGCCGCTGACGAAAAATCCGGGCATTTCGCGCGAACTCGGCACGCGGCATCGCGCGGCAATCGGCGTGACGGAAGGTTCGGACGCGATCTCGGTGGTCGTTTCCGAAGAAACCGGATTGATAACTTTTGTCGTCGGCGGCGAAGTTCGGCGAAATTTAGACACCAACGCGCTGCGCTCTTTATTGCTCGGCGCGTTAGAAATTCCCGTCGCCCAAACCAAACGCGAGCCGACCAAAACGATGAAAGAATCGGAGACGGAAATTACGGTTGTGTGAATTCATTTATCATTCACCATCAAACAATTGCCCGATGATAAATGATAAATGTCAGATGTGATATGCCTTTTTCGACGGAGAAAATTTTTCAAAAAGAAGATTGGCAATTTTCGATTCGCCGGCTGCTGCGGCGCGTTTTTCTGGAAGACTGGCTGACAAAAGTAATCGCGCTTTTTATTACGCTGACGCTCTGGCTCGGCGTGACCGGACTGCGCGCACCGAAACCGGCTCGCCTGCGAAACATTCCGCTGAATCTGCGCGTCTCGAACAATATCGAGGTGACTAATTCGCCGGTGCAGGAAGTTGATTTGGTAATTACGGGCGACAAACGCAAAATCGAACAGCTTAATCAGCGCGACTTAGTGGTGGCGTTGGATTTAACCGATGTTCCGGCGGGCGAGCGAATTGTGCAGATCACGCCGGATAATGTTTCGGTCGAGCTGCCGACCGGCGTTAAATTAGAAGAAATTCAGCCGAATAAAATCGCCGTCAAACTCGAAGCGGTGATTGAACGCGAAATCGCGGTCAGAGCCGAAATCGAAGGCGGCGCGGCGGAAGACTTGGAGATTTACGACAAGATAATCGCGCCGACTAAAGTGCGCCTGCGCGGACCGGAAAGTTTTATCAAATCGCTCGATTTCGTCTCGACCGAAAAAATCAATCTTGAAAATCGGCGGGAAGATTTCACCGTCCGTCAGGTCGCGCTCAATGTTTCAAATCCGAAAGTTACGGTGCTTGACACCGTAGTGGACGTGACCTTCCGAATCGGCGAGAAACGCATCGAAAGAATGTTCTCCGTTTTCGTCAAAGACGCAGCCAACGGCAAAAAAGCCGCCGTTATTTTATACGGTGCGCGTTCGTTGATAGAAGCTCTGAAACCGGAAGATTTGCAGGTTGAAACAATCAAAAACGCGGCAGGCGAAAATACTCTGAATTTGATTTTGCCCGTCGAGATTCAGGGGAAAATCGAAATTAGAAAACTAAAAATCAACTAGAAAGCGAGAAGTGAAAGGTGAAAAGTGAAAGGTGAAAAGTGAGAAGTAAGAGGTGAAAGGTGAGAGCCAAAAGCAAACTTCACTTCTCACTTTTCACCTTTCACTTTTCACCTTTCACTTTTCACTTCTCACCCAAATTCTCATATCTTCGCGCATTTCATTCGTTATTTCGTGTTTCGCCCGGTAAGATTTTGCTTGAAAATTTGGCAAAACGGCTTCGAGCCTGCGCTCGAAACTTTGAAATTTTTCCAGCGGATAAAACTCGTCAGTATCGCCATAAAGATATAGAACGTCGGCGTTTAATTGCTTGTAAAGCTCGTTCGTCTCCAAATCCGAAGGAATTCCGCCGCACACGCCAAGCACGCCGCGCACCGTTTCGGGATGAGTTAAAGCAAATCGAAAATTAAGGGCGCAGGCTTGCGAAAATCCGAACAGATAAATTTTCTCCGCGTCAATCGTCTTTTTATTTTTGAGCGTTTCAATCAGACGGAGCGCGAAATCGTGATGCAGCGCGACCGATTCGTCCGATTTGTAATCGGTCAGCCAGCCGAAGCCGACTTTATAGCCGTCGTCCGTCTGCCGGAAGTGCTGAAACGGAGCCTGCATCGAAGCGACGACGAAATCGGCGGGCGCGATTAGCCGCGCTTCGCGCATCATATACCGCTTGTGCGCGCCGTAGCCGTGAACCGCCAGTAAAAGCGGTGCGGGCTTTTCGGAGTTTTCGGGAACATATAAATCATAGTAAAGTTTGATTTCGGCGGTTAAGCTCAAGTCGGTTTGCAGATTTTCGGAATTCATAATTTTTGAATGACGGAGAAGTGCCGGTTTCAAGATTAAGCCAACGCCGCGAAAAAAGAAAATCTTTAACATTTCCCGTGCGCTCTCGATTTTATTTTATGCGTAAATTTCTCGATTGGCTGGACGATCTCGGCGGCATCGAAAAGGAAAACTTTTCGGCAAAGCTGCTCGACCGCGCGGCTTTTATTTTTATGATTCTGATGTTCGTCGCCGCGCCGCATTCGATTGCCGCGACGCAAATCTCGTGGCTGACGGGAATGTTCATCTGGGTCATCCGGCTTATTTTTTTCAAATCGCGTCCGCGACTTGTCCGCACACCGCTCGACGTTCCGTTGTGGATTTTTTTCGGCTGGTCAATCATCACTTCGATTTTTTCATACGATCCGCCGACTTCGCTCGACCGGCTCCGCAACGTCGCGCTTTTTCTGATTTTTTATTACGTCGTCAACGTCGTCAAAACGAAACGCGCCGCCGTTTTTCTCGCCTCGGCAATGATTCTTTCCTGTATGGTGAGCGTCGTCTGGACACCGATTGAGCGGATTTTCGGGCGCGGCGTGGAAATCAGCGGCGCGTCGAGGGAAAGTCCGCTGACGAAAGCCGGTCTGCTCGACGGCGACACTTTGCTGAAAGCCGATAACCGAAAAATCAAAACTCCCGACGATTTGGCGGCGGAAATTCAGACGCACGAAACGACGAAGCTGACCTTTTATCGTCCCGATTTTTATTTGACGGTTGACGTGCCGCGTGAAAATCTGCTCGGCGGCGCAAACTCGCTCGAACGACTCGGAATCGCCGCTTGGAAACCGAGCCGCAATTGGCGTTCAGCCGGATTTTACGGGCATTACACGACTTTTGCCGAAGTTTTGCAATTGATCGCTTCGCTCACCTTCGGGCTTTTTATCGCTTCGTTGATCCAAAATTTCTCGTCGCGCCGCCAAGCGGACGAAAAAGACGAATTATCGGCGAAAAATTCAAAACGTAACACTTTGATTCTCGCCGTCTGCGTCGCGGCAATGGCTTTAGCTCTGCTTTTGACCGTGACGCGCGCTTCGCAGCTCGGATTTTTGATTTCGACTTTGGCGATTGTGCTGCTGACCGGCAATCGGAAGATTCTTTTGACGCTGGCGTTGATAATTCTGCCGGTCGCGCTCGGCGGACTTTTCTTTTTACAGCAGAGTCGGCAAGTCGGATTTTTTGACCCGAACGACGATTCAACCAAAGATCGTCAAACTTTCTACCGCAAAGGTTTCGATTTGTGGACACAGAACGCTCGCCATTTTACGCTCGGTGTCGGAATGGATGCGACCCAAAAATACACCCAAGAATGGAACTTATACGACAACGGCGGCAAGCCGATGGGACATTTTCATTCAACGCCTTTGCAGTTGCTGGTCGAACGCGGTTTGCCCGCGCTGCTGTTGTGGCTGTGGGTTTTGTGGATTTACGCGCGAACGCTTTTCAGGGTTCAAAGTTCAAGGTTCAAAGTTCAAGGTTCAAGGTTTAAGGTTCAAGATTTAGAGAACCAAAATCGAAAACTTAGCGATTGGCGCGAGCAAGGAATCATTCTAGGAAGTTTCGGCGGAATGATCGGCTTTTTCGCGGGCGGAATGGTGCATTACAATCTCGGCGACGCGGAAGTGGCGATGGTTTTTTTTATGCTGATGGGTTTAAGCGTAGGACTACGAAAGGATGAAGGAGAAAGGAGAAAGGATGAATAAAACCATTTCCTGGCACGGCATTTCTTGTTCACTTCTCATCGTTTTTCCTTCATCCCTTCTCATTTCTCCTTCATCCTTTATCCCTTCGTCAAGCCGCTCGCTCGATGCCATAGCGGGCGATTTTCATATACAAACCGCGACGGGTTACGCCGAGTTCGCCGGCAACGCGCGAGATATTCCAGCGGTGTCTTTGAAGCGCGTTTTTTATCATCTGAATTTCGAGTTCGGAAACGGCTTCTTCGAGCGTGCCG
>JAJAZE010000364.1 GCA_026785925.1 Pyrinomonadaceae bacterium | reverse complement strand
GTGTTATCGCCTCGATTATGCGTCGTTTCACCGGAGATGATAAGACAATCGAAGTCGTCGTAATACCGAAAGGAACTAATCTGTCAATCAGATTTTGCAAATGTTCGACATCGGAAACGGCGACTTTCAAGATAAACGAATCGCCGCCCGTGCCGCGATGACATTCCAGAACTTCCTCAGATTTTTCGGCGACTTTGATGATGCGCGAATAATCTACGCCGGAAATGCTCATCCGAATAAACGCCGTGATCGGCAGTCCGACTTTTGCCGTATCAATTTCGGCGCGATAACCCGTGATGATTCTCGCGTCTTCGAGTTTGCGGATTCGCTCGATGACGGCGGGCGTGGTCAAATTGATACGACGACCCAATTCGGCGAAACTCGTGCGGGCGTTTTCCTGTAATTCTTTAAGGATTTTCCAGTCAATTTCGTCAATCATTTTACATTGTAAAGCGAAGCGGTAGATTTAACTTACAATATAAAGTAGATAACCCGAATAAACAAAAGTTGCCTATTCCAACGAACTCTTGCTTCAACTAAAATAGATCAATGCGAATCTGTAGTCGAAACGAATGTTTGTTTGATTCTTCCCTTAGCGTTCTTTGCGCCTTTGCGTGAAATATTTTCTAACCCAAAGGCGCAAAAAACGCTAAGGGAAACTGAATTGTCCTAATCGCTGATTCGCAAACTAATAGACAATAACTTTTTTCTTAACTTAGACATCAAAACCGAAAGAGGTGAAAAATTATGCCGACCGAAACAACCAAACCCGCATTTAATCTGACGAATTACGAAGTCAAAGACGAAGATTTGCCTGAATTTCGTGATATAAAATTCGAGAATATCAATCAACTGGAACTCGATCATCCGGGCGCGAACGACAAGGAATATCGAACGCGCCGCGATAACATCGCCGGCTTAGCGAAAAAATTCCGTGAAACTCATTCGATTACCGACGTTGAATATACGAATGAAGAGCAGGAAGTCTGGCACATTGTCGCTACGAAATTGGAAGAAATTCAAGCCAAACGCGCCAGCGAATTTTATCTTGATGCTAAGAAAAAACTCGGCATTACGACGACCAAAATTCCGCAACTTTCGGAGATGAACAAACGCTTGAAAGAGCTTTCAAATTGGCGGCTCGCGCCGATTGAAGGCTTGGTTGAAACTCGCGCTTTCCTTAGTTGGCTGTCGTATCGCACGATGCTCTGCACTCAATATATTCGCCACACATCGCGCCCCGAATACACGCCCGAACCGGACATCGTTCACGAAGCCATCGGGCATATTCCGAACTTTACGAACAAGGATTTCGCCGATTTTTCCCAGTTCATCGGACACGGCGCACGCATCGCTTCGGACGACCAACTCGAAGAACTCGGACGACTCTACTGGTTCACCGTCGAATACGGTTTAATCGAAGAAAACGGCGAAAACAAAGCCTTCGGCGCGGGACTTTTATCGAGTTTCGGCGAACTCGAACACGCTTTCACCGATAACGTGGAACGCCGCCCGTTCGATTTGGAACGAGTTATCAAAACCGATTATTCATATTCCGATATGCAGCCGATTTTATACGTCATTCCGTCATACCAATTTTTGAAGGACACGACGCGCCGATACATCGAAAGTTTCGGCGGAAAGTAGTATCTTCAGATTGTGTCAGCTATGGAAAATCGAGATTCAGCGGCGAATATGGAAAAAGTTCTCGGTGTTTTAAAGGCGATGAAGGGCGTGGGAATCATCGAACGATATGCCATCGGCGGAGCATTTGCGGCGATTTTGCATTACGAACCGATTTCGACGATTGACCTTGATATTTTCTTTTTCCTGCGTGAAAAAACCGCGAGTCCGATTCTTTCTTTGAACGCGATCTACGAGTACGCGAAAAAACACGGATTTTCGTTTGACCACGAATTTATCAATATTCACGGCTGGCTCGTGCAGTTTGTCGAAGCAAGTCACAGCGCGTTGTGGACGGAAGCTGTCGAAAACGCCGACACGATAAAGGTTGATGATTTCGACGCGCAAGTTATCGGTAAAGAACATCTGATTGCAATGTGGCTTTTGGCGGGCAGAGCGAAGGATTATCAGAAAATTGCAATGTTTCAGGAAGCCGGTTTTTTAGACAAAACAAAACTTTCCGACATTTTAGAGCGGCACGACTTAACCGCAAAATGGGACAAAGAAAAGTGGAGATTTACCGATGAATAGTAATTTGCAGACGGAAGTTATCGCTGATTTGGAAAGACGAAAAAAAACTTCGCGCGAGTTTCTGCGAAATCTTTCGCCGTCAGAAAAAATCGCCAAACTCGTTGATTTGCAAGAGCGTTATTACCAAACGCTTTTGCTTCGTGAAGCCAACGGCGGACGCACAATTCCCGACAAATGGCGCAAATGGCATAAGGCACGTTATGAAAATGCTTGATTGATTTTGAAACAAAAATTTATGCTTTACCTTTCGCGTTCAATTTTGCTTTTGATTCGTCTGACGTTTTTATTTTGAAGTTAATTTGAGGAATATTTTATGAATTTGAAAATTTTAATCGAAAAAGGCGAGGACGGTTATTTCGTGGCGAGCGTTCCATCGCTGAAAGGTTGTTG
>JAJAZE010000363.1 GCA_026785925.1 Pyrinomonadaceae bacterium | reverse complement strand
GCAGGAAGAAAACGAAAAAATTATCGAATCGTGGCGCGATTTTTTGGGTTTGGGTGTGACGCTGTCCGTCGAACTCGGCTGCACGAAACTGGCGGTGCGCGACATTTTGGAACTCAAGGATTCGAGCATCATCAAATTATCGCGTTCGACCGGCGAAGGCGTTGACGTGCGCGTCGGCGACAAATCTTTGCTGCGCGGCGAAATCATCGTCATCGAAGACCGCGCCGGCGTTCGCATCAACGAAATCATTACCGGAATCAAGTGATGAAAAAATATCTTCTCCCGCAAATTTTATTTCTGCTGATAATTTCCGCCGCGTTCGCCTTAAACGCTTATCCGCAAACCGCCGAAACTCCCGCCGCCACGCCGCCAGCCGCCGAAGCGATGGGCGAAAACGATTCGCTGCCGTTTATGCAAAATCAGCCGGCGGCGGAAGATAATCAACCCGGCACGGGCAATTTATTGATTAAAACCGTCGGCGCGATGCTTTTGATTGTCGGGCTGATGTTTTTCGGCGCGTGGGGTTTGAAAAAAGCCGGTTTCGACCGCTTTAAGCAGAACGACGCGGCGGGCGCGATTGATCTGGCGGTCGTGTCAACCGTTTCGATGGGCGGCGGGCGAACGATTTCAGCCGTGCGTTTCGGCGAACGCATTCTCCTTGTCGGTTCGACGGCGCAGACTTTTACGCTTTTGGCGGACGAACCGGCGCAAAACGCGCCGCCTTCGCCCGCATCCCGTTCGGTGGCTGATTTGCTCGGCGAACAAAACAAATCGTTCGGAAACGAATTTCAGCAGGCGCAGAATCGTCTCGGCGATTGGGAAAATCAAGGAGAACGATTCAAATGAAATTGAGATTTTTACAATGGTTTTTCGTCGGATTTTTACTGCTCGCGCCCGTTTTCGCCCAGGCGCAGACGAAGGCTCCCGCCGCGCCGAACGCGCCCGAACCGACGGTTGATTTAGGCAAAACCGTCAGCACCTCTAAGCCTCTTGAAATTGTCGTGATGCTGACTCTTTTGAGTTTTATTCCGGCGATTTTGATTTCGATGACCTGTTTTACGCGCCTGATTATCGTCTTTCATTTTTTGCGGCAGGCACTCGGCACGCAGGAAACTCCGAACAATCAGGTTTTGCTCGGTCTCGCGCTGTTCATTACGTTTTTCGTGATGAGTCCGACGCTCACGCAGGTTTATAACGACGCTTACAAACCGATGTCGGACGGCGAGATTTCGCAGACTGAAGCTCTCGAAAAAGGCTTGGTTCCGCTGCGGGCTTATATGCTCAAACACACGCGCGAACGCGATTTGGCGTTGTTTCTCAGCTTATCGAAAGCGGCGCGTCCGGCGACCGCCGCCGATGTGCCGACGACGGCTCTGATTCCGGCGTATATGATCTCCGAACTCAAAACGGCGTTTCAAATCGGCTTCGTTTTGTTTCTGCCGTTTCTCGTGATTGATCTGGCGGTGTCCAGCGTTTTGCTTTCGATGGGAATGATGCAATTGCCGCCCGTTATCGTTTCGATGCCTTTGAAAATACTGCTTTTCGTGATGGTTGACGGCTGGTATCTGATCGTCGGCTCGCTCGTCAAAAGCGTAATGTGAAAAATTTATGAATGACGCTTTAGTAACATCTCTGATGCAGAACGCCGTTTCGACTTTGATGTGGATCGTCGCGCCGATGCTGATCGTGGCGATTGTCGTCGGCGTTTTGATGAGTTTGATTCAAACTTTGACCTCGATTCAAGACCAGACATTCTCGTTCGCGCCGCGCGTCATCGCCATCTTCGCCGTTTTTTTAATCGCGTTCCCGTGGATTCTGCAAGTCCTTTTGACATTCACGGCTTCGCTCTTTAGAGATTTCACGCCGTTTATTAAGTGAACGGCGGCTAAAACGACTGGAGCGTTTCAGTTCGCGTTGACAAAATCTTTCGATAAAGAGTTTTTCGTTTGGAAAATTTAATCGTTCCATTGCGCCCGTTTCTCGTGTTTCTGGTCGTGCTTGCAAGAGTCGGCGGGCTGGTCACGTTCGCGCCATTTTGGTCGCACAAGGCGGCGACGGCGAAGATCAGAATCGTTTTGGCGTTTGTTCTCGCGCTCGCTTTAACACCGGTTTTGATGCCGAAATTGGCTGCGCCGCCTTCGGAAATCGCCGATTTGGTTTTGGTCTTGCTCGGCGAAGTTTTAATCGGAATGGTTTTGGGATTCGTCGGGCGCGTCGTTTTCAGCGCGTTTGAATTGGCGGCGCATCTGACCGCCGCGCAGATGGGATTTTCGCT
>JAJAZE010000362.1 GCA_026785925.1 Pyrinomonadaceae bacterium | reverse complement strand
GCGGCGCGAATAACGGAGTCCGATTTCGCCGAAAGTTGATGGGCGCGAGCCGCCGAAAACTCTCGGAATGTCGGGCGCGAAGCCGCCCCACACGGCAAGTTCGTTTTTGCGGTCGAAAACGTCGTCGTTTTGCGCCGCGCCACCGGTTTCTTCGGTTGAATTATTTTTTTGGCGGCTGTTTTGCCGCTCGGTCAAAGTCTGGGCATAAGCGGTCAGCGTGAAAGCCGCCGTGATTATAAAAAAAGCGATGACGCGCCGAAAATCAACGGTGAAATTTAGCATTGAAAGTTTCTCCTCGAAGTTGTTTTGAAAAAATAATGACGGACACGCTTTTTTAGAAATCGTGTCCGTTAAGCATAAACCAAAATTCGTTTTTTGGCGACGGATTATCTTGACCAGAAGGAATAATTCAGATAAAACACATTGGCGTTAAAGCCGGGATTGTTGATTTTCCCGTTGATGTTGCCGTTTGAGATGTGAAAGTATTTGTAGCCGAGACTGACCGTGCGTTTTTTAGCGAGCGAATACATTAGTCCGCCGCCAAAATCGCCCGTTAATTGGAAAAGCGTGCTGCGCGGAACCGGCACGGCTTTGTTGGTTATAAGAATACCCGCGCCGACCTGCGCGTAAGGCTTCAGGCGGTTTTTGGCGAAAAACATAAACTTAAAATTAATCGGCTGAAAACCGATTCCGTAAGTTGTTTCGCGTTTCGTCGGCGCGACGCGCGGCGTGACGAGCGGCGAGATATACGCTTTGTTGACGACTTCGTTTTTCGTGAAAACGGCGAGCGGCGTGACACCGAACATATATTCGTAGCTGACGTTTTTTTTGGTGCCGATAATCCGCCCGAATCGTAAAGTGAACAGGTGCAAATCGCGCCCGTAGACATCAAACTCTTTCGGTCCGGCAAAATTGCTCGGATTGAGCGGCGAGATGCCGTATTCGACGCTGAACGATTTATCGCCGCGCAGTAACTTCCAATCGGTCGAAGCGGTTTCGTCTTCATTTTCGATTGGCGGCAAGGTTTCAGATAGTAATTTTTTGCTGAAATAGTGTTTGGCGAGGTTGTCGGGCGGCGATTGGTCGGCACTCGGAAATTGATTTAAGTAGCCGGACTCGAATTCCCTCTGAATTGATTTATTTTCCTCTTTTTCCGTCTGCGGCTGACCTGAGACGGCGAAAATAAATGTGAGTGAAATAAAAAATAAACCGCCGGGCAGTTTTAAGTAATCAGGCATTTAAGCAAATTCCCCTTGTTCCGTGTTTTTTTTTACGAAAGTTGACTTTGATAAATCCGGCTCAACGAAACGTAGTTGCGCCAGAACTTTTCCAAATCCTTAACTTCCGCGTCGGAAAGTTCGCGTTTAACTTTCGCGGGACTTCCCATCACCAGCGAGCGCGGCGGAATGTTTGTATTCGGCGTGAGCAGACTGCCCGCCGCCACCAGCGAATTGCTGCCGACGCGCACTCCATCCAGTATAATCGCGCCGATGCCGATTAAACAACCTGTTTCGATGTGGCAGCCGTGCAAAGTCACTCGATGTCCGAGCGTCACTTCGTCTTCCAAAATCGTCGGGTGGGTTTTACTGGAAACGTGAATAATCGTGCCGTCCTGAATGTTCGTCCGTTCGCCGATTCGGATGAAATTAACATCGCCGCGCAGAATCGAGCCGAACCAGACGCTCGATTCCGCGCCAATTTCGACATCGCCGATAACGATTGCGTCGTCGGTAACGTATGCGGATTCGTGAATTTTCGGTGTGCTGTTTTGGAAAGGTTTAATCATTCTTACGAGTTACACAATTGAAAGAAAATTAACAGGATGGACAGGACAGACAGGATAAAAAAAGGCTTGCCGAATTATTCATTGATCCTGTTTATCCTGTCCATCCTGTTAAAATATGCCGTTATTTTTCAGTTGCTAACTTCTACATTCTAATTTTTATTTTGCCGTTCGGAAATCGTTTTCAAAAATTCAAACTGCATTCGATTTTTGACCGCATCGCCGAAAATACAGATACCGGAATTAATCAAAACCAAGCTCAAAGTTCCCCACCAAAACCATTTTTTGAGCGACTCACCGCGCGATTTGTAAATCACCGATTGACCGAAAAGACTCAAACCGAAACCGATTAAAGTCAAACCCGCGATTGACTCGAACAGCCATTTGTAAAACGCTTCGTTCATCAAAAGTAATCTTAAAACGACGGCGGCGGAAAAACAAGAATTGGAGTTTTCCGGTTATTCGTGGCAAACTTTTTGTGTTCGATTTCACAAACACGGGTTGACAAATTATATGGCGAAGAAAGTGAAAATTTTAGCGTTCGCGGGCAGTTTGCGCGAACATTCTTACAGCAAACGAGTCGTCAAAACGGCGATGAAAGGCGCGTCGGACGCGGGCGCAAACGTAACTTACATTGATTTGCGCGATTATCCGATGCCGATTTACAACGAAGACGATCCCCAAAATGACGGATTTTCGCCGAACGCGCTGAAATTTCAAAAACTTTTGAGCGAACACGACGGATTTTTAATCGCCTCGCCCGAATATAACGCTTCGCTGCCCGCCGCTTTGAAAAACGCGATTGACTGGGCTTCGCGCCCATCGGACGAATTCAAAATGGGCGCGGTTTTCAAAGGCAAAATCGCCGCGATTATGACCGAATCGCCGGGAGCGTTCGGCGGCATTCGCTGTCTCGGACATTTACGCGGCGTGCTTTCAATTTTACTGGTCAATGTTTTGCCGTCGGAAATCGCGGTCGCCAATGTCGGCAAAATGTTCGACGGCGACGGTGCGGAAATGACCGACGAAAAGATGAAAAAGATTTTGGAAGATTTGGGCGCGTCGCTGGCTGCTATTTTGGAAAAAACGCACGGCGAAATCGAAGTCGTCGCCGAACCGGGCAGTTAATGTTCTAGACTGGAGCGCAAGCGTCCCGCTTGCAATGAGCGTCCGCTTCGGGCGTGAAAAGGCGCGTATGACTCTAAAACGCTAAGTTGGCAACGGCTTGTTCGCGCAAAAAAACTGCGCTCAATGCAAGCTGGACGCTTGCGCTCCAATCGCTTAAATTTTCGTAATGAATCATAAATCAACAAGAATAATTTTTGCCGCGCTTGTCTTTTTCGTTTTCGTCAACAGCGTTTTCGCTCAGGAAACAAAACTGCCGCTGATTACGGAAACGAAAAAAATAAACGGCGCGGAACTAAAATCACTCGCTAAACCGACTGATAAAAAACCGGTGCTGATAAATTTCTGGGCGACGTGGTGTGGTCCGTGCCGTTCGGAATTCCCGGAACTCGTCGAAATTGATGCCGATTATCGCGCCAGAGGATTAAATTTCATTCTCGTTTCGGTTGACGATTTTGCGGTGATTGACACGCGCGTTCCCGAATTTTTAAAAGATTACGATTCGACGATGCCGTCGTATTTGATAAACGTCGAAAGCCGCAAAGAAATCGCCAAAGCCGTCCGCCGCATCGCGCCGCGCTTTCCCGACACGTATCCTTTAACTTTGCTTTTCAACGCCGACGGCAAACTCGTTTTTCAGAAAGTCGGGCGAGTGAATGCGAAGATTTTGCGGAAAGAGATTGATAAAGTTTTGCCGAAAGATAAAAAGCAATGAATATTCACGAAGAACAATTTGCTAAACACTTTATAGTTCCAGAAAAACGTGAACGCTATCTTTCTATGTTTGATAGCAAAAAAGGCAGGAAAAAGTTGATTGCTGGTTTTTATCATCTCAGAGATTTGGAAGAAAAATACGCAACTGAAGTTCCGCCGAATGAACAGTGGGCTGAAAATATTTATAAAATGCTAAAAGCAAAAGGCTCGCCGGATATTTGTTTTATGATTTCGACAAACAAAGAGTTTGACGGAAAAGAATTAGCCTTAATTGATGTTTTAGAGGAAATCGTCGGCACTTGCGATGATGGAACTTTTATTTCCTGTATCGCCGGAAAACTTGGATATTACGAGGGCGAAAGTATGGGAGCAAGATACATTTTCGAGAAGAAATGATTGATTTAAGAAGCGACACAGTTACCAAACCGACCGCCGAAATGCGGCGAGCGATGGCGGAAGCGGAAGTCGGCGACGACGTTTACGGCGAAGACCCGACGGTGAATCTTTTGCAGGAACGCGCCGCCGAGATTTTCGGAAAAGAAGCCGCGCTTTTTTGCCCGACCGGTTCGATGGGCAATCAAATCGCCGTTAAACTGCACACCAAACCGGGCGACGAAATTATCATCGAGGAGCGCGGGCATATTTTAAATTGGGAATTGGGAATGCCCGCAGTGGCGGCGGGCGTGACGATTCGCGCCGTTCGCGCCGCAGACGATAACGGAATGCTGACGTGGGCGGAAATCGAATTGGCGGTTCATAAAAATCAGCCGTATTATTCCTGCCCGACCGGTTTGATTTGTTTGGAAAACACGCATAATTTCGGCGGCGGCAGCGTGATGAGCGCGGCGGAAACTTCGGAGATTTGCAATCACGCGCACGAATTAAATCTGCCGGTTCATCTTGACGGTGCGCGGATTTTTAACTCGGCGGTCGCGCAAAACGAGACGGCAGCGAATCTGACCAAAGACTGCGATTCAGTGCAGTTCTGTTTGTCAAAAGGTTTGGGTGCGCCGGTCGGTTCGATGCTTTTAGGCAAACTGGATTTTATTGAAGAAGCCAGAGTTTGGCGCAAACGCTTCGGCGGCGGAATGCGGCAAGCCGGGATTTTGGCAGCTGCCGGTTTGATTGCTCTGACCGAATCGCCGAAAACTTTGCACATTGACCACGAAAACGCCAAACGTCTGGCGGAAGGCGGGGCGAATTTGAAAGGCGTTTCGATTGACGCGGAAAAAGTTCAAACGAACATCGTAATTTTCGATGTTTCAAACGCGAGTCTTTCGTCAGGTGAAATCTGCGCGAAATTAAAAGAACACGAAATTCTAGCATCGCCGTTCGGTAATTCGATTAGGATGGTTACGCATTACGACGTTTCGCGGGAAGATATTGATGAAACTTTGAACTCATTGCAAAAAATCATAGGAAATTAAATGAATGAAGAATTTGTAATAAACACATCCATCTGGAAAACAATTTTAGCTTTGGCGGGTTGCTTATTATTCGTTTTAGCGGGTGTTTTTCTTATTTTTGAGGTTAAGGGTTTGATACCAACCGTTGCTGGAATTATCAGCATTGGATTTTTTGGATTCGGATTTTTTGTTTTGCTTTTTCGAGGTTTATTAGATCGCCGTCCGCTAATCGTAATTAACGAAAAGGGCATTGATGATCGAAGGCTAGATGTTGGAAGAATAGATTGGGAAGATATTAAATTTGTTAAATTAAATTCAGATAATAAGCAGGTCAGCATATATTTTCCGGCATAATGCCGATGCAGAAACACGCACGAAGTAAGTGTGTTTTTGCGCCCTTACTTCGTGCGGGCTTCTGCATTATGCTTGAAAACTTCTTCATACCTGCTTAATAATAGTTCTATATCTCTTAAATTATTCAATTCCGAAAAATACTTAAAGAATTTACCGCGTGCATCAAAAATATTATCAAGATTTAACGGTGATTTAGACTTTGGTATTCTAAATATTACTTTGATCGGGATAGATACGAAACCGCAAAAGGTTTATGAAATAATCCTAAATTATATTCCCCAAAAGCAAATCAATAATTTAGACAGATTATACGAAATCAAATAGACTAAAACTCAATGATAATCGCCATTGACGGACCTTCGGGCGCGGGCAAATCCACGCTCGGCAAAATGCTGGCTAAAGAATTGGGATTGCTCTATCTCGACACGGGCGCGATGTATCGCGCCGTCGGGTTGGCGGTTTTTGAAAGCGGAAAGGATTTTTACGACGCGGAAACGGTCGCCCGAATCGCCCGCCAATCAAAAATCGAACTGATCGGCGAGCCGGATTCTTTGCAGGTCAAACTCGACGGGCGCGATGTTTCCAACGAGATTCGCACCAATGAAGTCGGGCAGATGGCTTCGATTGTTTCCGCTGTTCCCGAAGTTCGCGTGATTCTCGTCGAACATCAGAGAAGTCTCGGACGGAATTCAGAACTTGGCGCGGTTCTCGACGGGCGCGACATCGGCACAATTGTTTTTCCGAACGCCGACATCAAATTTTTTCTGACCGCCAACCCGGAAGCCCGCGCCCGCCGCCGCTACGAAGAAGACAAACTGCGCGGGCGCGTGACGACTTACGAAGAGACTTTGGCGGAGATAAACGTGCGCGACGAACGCGATGTCTCCCGCGCCGATTCGCCGCTCGCCATCGCCGAAGACGCAATTGTCATTGACACGAGCGAACTTAATTTAACGGAAGTCTACGAAACAATGCTTGCCATCGTGCGTGAAGTACCTGGTGAAACTGCATAAATTTAATTTCAAAAACGAAGCGATGTGGATGTTAGTTATCGGAGCATTTCCGCTGGTCGCCGCATTTATCATCACGCTTTTACTGTTTGTGCTTCGCTCTGTTTGACTTGTAAATTCACACTCGTTAAGATTTTCATTCGTTCTTTTTATGCTCCCGTAGCTCAGTTGGATAGAGCAACAGCCTTTAACTAAAAAAGGAGCCTGTGCGGGGAATTAGTAACTCGCACAGTGGAGAGTGCTATATCGGTGAATATCTAAGGGAAATGAAAATTTCCTATGACAACCCCGAGGGAATTATTTGAACTCGTTCAAATTCGATCCGTAGAGACTAAACGCACTCAGACTGAAATGTCTAAGATATAGTCCAGACTTTCAACCGTTTTCCGTCGGAAAATGTGGCTTGGGAAACCAAGTGAGGTAAGCTAAGCTGTGGGTCGCACGTTCAAGTCGTGCCGGGGGCATTTTTAATTTTTGATTTCGTTTCTAAACGGCGGAATTTTGGTGATTGATAACGAAACCAAGGTTTGCACGAAATGCCAAATCGAAAAGAGCCGGAATCTTTTTTCAGCGCGGAAAAAGTCGAAAGACGGGCTGGCTTCGTGGTGTCGGAATTGTTTTCAAATTAGCTGGAAGCAGCGTTATTACGAAAATCATCGGCATTATCGGGACAGTCACGCTAGAAGCCGCAACAAACTTCGTGAAGAATATGCGCGAAAGGTTTTCGAGTATTTAGAAAATCATCCCTGTATAATGTGCGGCGAATCCGACCCGATTGTTCTGGAATTTGACCACCGGGATAGAAATGATAAGATTGAAAGTGTTTCGGTAATGACAAGAAATTCGTCGTGGGAACGTATCGAATTCGAGATTCAAAAATGCGACGTGCTTTGTGCTAACTGTCATCGTCGCAAAACCGCCGCGCAATTCGGTTATAAGCGGCATATCTTTGTCAATGTCTAAATATGGCGGCTATAGTTCAGTGGTTAGAACGTCGGCTTGTGGTGCCGAATGTCGTCGGTTCGACTCCGACTAGCCGCCCCACTTTTTAACAAAACATTTCAGACGATTAAATAGATTCTCGTTACTCACGCCGAATCTGTTTGTTTCCGATTACCGAAAAGCATACAATAACAAAATCAATTTTTTATTCGGTTGCCGCGAGGTTTATTCAATGACAAAAGCCGTTAAGCTAGTTTTAGTTTTGCTGTTTATCTTTTCGCTATCAGCAAGTTTCACCTATGCACAACAGAAATCGGCAGTCTACGCCGACGGTGAACTGCTCGTGAAATATAAGAACGGCACGGCTTCGAGAGCGGCTTTAACGGTGAACGCGGAATTAAATTCGGTCGTGCTGGAAGAGTTTCCCGATTTGGGCTGGCAGCGCGTGAAAGTCGCCGACGGTGTTTCGGTCGAAGCGGCGGCGGCGCGTTACGCGGCTTTCGCGGACATCGAAGCGGTGCAGCCGAATTTTTATTATCATCTGCTCGCCACGCCGAACGACACGCAGTTTAACAGCAGCGGAATGTATGGAATGACGAAAATTTCCGCGCCGGCAGCCTGGGATTTAACAACGGGCAGCGCGGCGGTCGTCGTCGCCGATATTGACACGGGTTTGCGCTACACGCACGAAGACATCGCCGCTAATGCCTGGACCAATCCGGGCGAATTTCCCGGCAACGGCGTTGACGACGACGGCAACGGTTTTATTGACGACGTTTACGGTTATGACTTTTTTTATAACGACAACAATCCGATAGACGATGCGGGCGGACACGGAACGCACACTGCCGGAACCATCGGCGCGGTCGGCAACAACGCACGCGGCGTGGTCGGCGTTAATTGGAACGTCAAAATTATGGCGGTCAAAATTTACAGTCCGAACGGCGCGGACTCGACTTCGGTGATGCTCGTCAATGCTTATAATTACATCAGGATGATGAAGAATCGCGGCGTGAACATTCGCGTTACCAATAATTCCTACGGCGGCTGCGGCGAGGCTTGCGGTTACGACCAGGCGACCAAAGACGCGCTCGACGCGATGGGCAACGCCGGAATCTTGAATGTTTTCGCGGCGGGCAATGATAATCGAAACATTGAAACGTCGCCGGCTTTTCCGGCAAGTTATACGAGTCCGAGCGTTTTAGCGGTTGCTTCTTCGACTTCGACCGACGCGCGTTCCGGTTTTTCCAATTACGGCACGACCAGCGTTGACGTTGCCGCGCCGGGTTCGAGCGTTCTCAGCACTTATAACAGTTCGGATGCGGGTTACGCAACTTTGAGCGGAACTTCGATGGCAACGCCGCACGTCGCGGGAGCGGCGGCTTTGCTGTCGGCTTACAACCCGAATCTTTCGGCGGCTTCGCTGAAAGCAACTTTGATGAATACGGTTGACCCTTTGACGCAGTGGACGGCTTTTGTAAAAACGGGCGGGCGCATCAATGTTGACCGCGCGTTGCGAAATCAGACGATTTGCAATTTCAGTCTGGCTCAAACTTCGATTTTTCTGCCCGGCACGACGGGCGGCAATTTCACCGTCAATGTTAGTTCGCCGACTAATTGCGATTATTCGGCGACCAGCAATGTCAGTTGGATTACCGTCACCAGCGGAAATCCGGGCAGCGGCAGCGGAACGGTCGGTTTTACCGTGCAGAATAATCCGATTGCCGACTTGCAGCGCATCGGCATTATTAGGATTGGCGATCAAACTTACACCGTTACGCAGGGAACAAATTTTACGGTGAGCAATGCCGTGCTTGATTTCGACGGCGACGGGCGCACCGATTTTTCAGCGATTCAAAATGTTTCGGGCGGAATGATTTGGCATAATCGGCAAAGTCTCAACGGTTACAGACCGTTTAATTTCGGTTTGTTTAGCGACGATATTGCTGTGCCGAACGATTATGACGGCGACGGCAGAACCGATATTGCGGTCTGGCGCACGACCAACGGAACTTTCTACGCTTTCCGAAGCGGCAACAATACCGTGCAAACATTGCAGTTCGGACAAACGGGCGATAATCCGCTTGTTTCGCAGGACTTTGACGGCGACGGCAAAGACGATTTCGCCGTCACGCGTGTCGTCAACGGCAATCTCGTCTGGTATGTTTCCGGTTCGACCGTCGGTTTTCGGGCGGTTCAGTTCGGTATCGCCGCCGACAAACCGCTGCGCGGCGACTTTGACGGCGACGGTAAAGCCGATTACGCGGTTTACCGCCCGGCAAATTCATCGCCGGCAAATACATTTTTTGTTAAAAAGAGTTTTAATAACGAAGAAATCGGCGTGACGTTCGGCAATTCGGCGACCGACAAGCCCACACCGAGCGACTTTGACGGCGACGGCAAAACCGACATCGCCGTCTGGCGCACGACGAACGGCGTTTGGTATTATTTGAAAAGTTCAAATGCCAGCTACGCGGCGGTTCAGTTCGGCGCGTCCGGCGATCTGCCGACACCGGGCGACTATGACGGCGACGGGAAGACGGACTTTGCCGTCTGGCGACCGAACGCGAGTCAGAGCGAATCGGGAATATTTTACGTCCAAAGAAGTTCGTCCGGTTTTTCCGCCTTCGGTTGGGGGAATTCGCAGATGAAAATTCCCGCTAATTTGATTTTAGGTCAGTAAGTTTCGTAAAAAATTTGCTGCCATCAAACTTTTCAGCTTGACGCTGCGTCTAAAAATGCGAGAATTCAAAAGCACTAAAATACATTTTTTTCGGTGAAGCGAGATTTTTGAACGAAAGTTTCTTGCATTCGCCGATTGTTTGATAGTATATTTGTCATTCTCGACCGATTAAAACAAAATTTTAAGCGATACCGTTTCCAGCAATAGTCTAAAAAAGAAAGGATTAAATAATGAATAATATTTTGACCAAAAGCGGCAAAATCAGCGTGGTTTTTGCCTGTTTTCTACTTTTAGTTGTTTCCGCCTCCGCCCAACTCAGCTTACGAAAAGCTCTCGATTTCGACGGCGATAACAAAGCCGATTATTCAGTTTTTCGCCCGGCGAACAATATCTGGTATATCAACCGGAGCGGCGGCGGCTCGACTTTTCAACAATTTGGTTCTTCCAACACCGACTATCAAACGCCCGGCGATTTTGACGGCGACGGCAAAGGCGACATCTCAGTGTGGCGCGACACGGACGGCGTTTGGTATCGTTTGAACAGCAGCAACAACGCTTTCTCCGCCGTGCAGTTCGGCATCACGGGCGACGAACCGGTAGCCAGAGATTACGACGGCGACGGTAAAACCGATCAGGCGGTGGTTCGCCGCAGCAACGGCGCGATGACGTGGTATGTTTTGCGAAGCACGAACGGTCAACTGCAAGCCGCTCAATTCGGCTTGGCAACCGATTACACCGCGCCCGGCGATTACGACGGCGATTTAAAATTCGATTACGCCGTGCAGCGTCCCGGAACTAACCCGACCGACCAGGCAATTTTTTATATTCTTCAAACGCAGACCAACACGCTGGCTTCCATTGCCTGGGGCTTCAGTAACGATTTAGTAGTTCCCGGCGATTATGACGGCGACGGTAAAACCGATGTCGCGGTGGTTCGTGAAGGTGCCAACAGCAGCGCGGGACTCAGTTGGTTTATCCGGCAGAGCGGTTCAAACGGTTCGTTGAGAGCGGCTTCCTTCGGAGTCACCGGCACTGATCTGAGTGCACAAAACGATTATGACGGCGATGGCAAAACCGACATTGCCGTCTGGCGCGATACGAACGGCTTTTTCTATGTTTTGCGAAGCACGGACAGCGGTTTGACCAGTGCCCAATGGGGCGCACCGAACGATTTTCCGATTGCCAGCTACGATACGCACTAATTTACGATTAAAAACAGAAACAAAAAGGTTGAAGGCTTGGAAAAGGTCTTCAACCTTTTTGTTTTTAGCCGTTTTGTAATAATCTGTTGACTGTTTGATGCCGAATATCTCCGACATAATTCGTTCCGATTTCCCGCGTAAAAAAATCGTCATCGTCGGCGATTTGGTTGCCGACCAATTTCTGCACGGAACCATCGCCCGCGTCTCGCGTGAAGCTCCGGTTTTTATTCTGCGCCATAACGAGACGGAAACTTTAGCGGGCGGCGCGGCAAACGCGGCGGTTAATGTCGCTTCGCTCGGCGGCGGCGCAACTTTAGTCGGGCTGGTCGGCAAGGATTTAAACGGAGACGCGCTTATGCAGAAACTTCAAGCGTCGAAAGTTGACTGCCGCTACCTAATTTCCAGCGGCGAATATCAGACGACGACCAAAGTGCGCGTTCTCGCCGGGCAGCATTACGCGCCGCGCCAGCAAGTTATTCGCATTGATTACGAAAACACGGAAACGATGGCTGACGACCTAAAAAATCAGTTAAGCGAAAATCTGCGGCTTGCCGCGAACGATGCCGACGCGATTGTGATTTCCGATTATAACTACGGTGTCGCCAATGCTGAAACGGCAATAATCGCCGCTGCAATCGCGCGGGACAAAAAAATTCCGCTGTTGGTTGATTCGCGTTTCCGGCTGAAAAATTTCCCGAACGCGACGACCGCGACACCGAATCAGGAAGAAGTCGAGCAGATTTTGGGTAAGAGTTTTACCGAACACGACTGCATCGAATTGTGCCGAAATCTCGGCTACGAATCTTTGCTGATTACTCGCGGAAATCTTGGAATGCTTTTGATTGAAACGGGCAAAACGCCTCTTTCGATAGCGGCTGTCGGCTCGAAAGAACCGGTTGACGTGACGGGCGCGGGCGATACGGTGATCGCCGCTTACGCTCTGAGTTTGGCTTCGGGATTGAGTTTCGCGGAAGCGGCAAATTTAGCAAATCACGCGGGCGGCGCGGTCGTGATGAAAAAAGGAACGGCTTCGGTCAGCGCGGACGAATTGCTCGCCTCGCTGACCAAAACCGCGCCCGGCGAATATCAAACACGGGCAAATTTATGAATTCGATAAATTACTTCGCGCCGATTTTGGATCGCACACGGCTGGTTGCGCGGGCGGCGATTGACCGGCAAAAAGGCGGGAAAATCGTGCTGGCAAACGGCTGTTTCGACTTTTTTCACGTCGGACACATTCGATATTTGGCGGGCGCGAAGGCGTTGGGCGATTGTTTAATCGTCGGTGTCAATTCCGATCAGCAGGTGCGAAGATTGAAAGGCACAGAGCGTCCGCTAATGCCTGAACAGGAACGCGCCGAAATAATTTCCGCGCTGCGATTTGTTGATTACGTCACGATTTTCCCTGAACCGACGGTTGAAGAATTGATTCGCGCTCTGCGTCCCGATTTTCACGCTAAAGGCACTGATTACACGGTTGATTCGGTTCCCGAACGCGAAATTGTCAAAGAATACGGCGGACAAGTCGCCATCGTCGGCGACCCGAAAGACCACTCTTCAACGAATTTGATTGAATTAGTTTTAAAAGAAACTCACCAAAAAAACGCAGAAAACAGGAATATTTTCTAACCACGAAACAACACGAAACAACACGAATAATTCTTAGAAGCTGTTTGAAAAGTCCGGCAAAAAATATTGTTTCGCGGCCCCCCTTTGCGCCGGGGCCAAGTTTATATGGCGATGGCATGGTATTTAGAGGGGCCCAAGAAACAATTGAGGGGGT
>JAJAZE010000361.1 GCA_026785925.1 Pyrinomonadaceae bacterium | reverse complement strand
TTGCCGTTTTGCAAAACATAGCGTTTTTTATTCACCGCGTTTGCCGCCGCAACTTCGCTCTCCAAATTGAGCAGTTTGATTAAATCAACCAGACGCGGCGATTTCAATAAACTATTCGGCGCGTATTCAATTAGGAAATCGTTGATCTTGACGGTTTGAATGTTTCCGCCGACGCGCCCTGATTTTTCAAACAGTGTCACTTCAAAACCTTTATTTTTCAGCAGGAAGGCGGCAACCAATCCTGAAATGCCGCCGCCGATGATGCCGATTTTTTTCATTTTTGAAACTTGAAATGCCTGTCGAAGTTACCAAAGGCGCGTAACCGGATAATCGTCAAAAACCGCGTCAACGCTGACCAAATTCATATTTTCGACGATTGTCTGCGCGATTAAAATTCGGTCGAACGGGTCGCGGTGGTGAAACGGCAAAGTTGTCATCGCCGAAGCGTGTCTGATTTTAATCGGCAGTAATTCAAAACCGTTAGACTTTAGTTGGTGCGGAAATAAAACATCGAACGGTGCGGCAAGCGTCATTTTGCCGATGCTGATTTTGATGGCGGTTTCCCAAAGACTCGCAATGCTGACGTATTTTTCGTGCGCCGCATCTTCGATTAGATTTCGGGCGGTCGCGCTCAACTGCGGGCTGCCCGCGATGAACCATAAAAGCGTATGCGTGTCGAGCAGAAGTTTCATTTACGGTATTCGTCGAAATCTTCGAGCGGCGCGTCAAAATCTTCCGCCAGCGTGAACAAACCTTTCGCGCTGCCGAACTGCGGGCGCGGTTTTTCCTGTTTGACGGCAACGAGTTTGGCAACCGGCAAATCGTTCTGCGTGAAAACGACTTCTTCGCCTTTGATAACCGATTCGATCAAGTCCGGCAGTTGCAGCGTCGTTGTTTTTTCGACTGTGACTTCATACATAGATATTTTCTCCAGAACAAAATTTTACCACACCCGAAAAGCGAAAAAGCGGCAACCAATCCTGAAATACCGCCGCCGATGATGCCGATTTTTCATCTTTCAAAAAGACACGCTGTAGTTGAAACCCGGATTTCGTCCGCGCTCGAAAATTACTCCAAATTGATGCCGCCCGCGCGTGTAATTAACGGTCGGATGCACGCGCACGCCGTCGAAAAGAACTGTTGAACTCCAACGCTCGCCAAAGAAAATGTTTAACCCGCCGATGACGCGAAACCGATTTTCGTAAGTTCCGTAAGCGATCCCGACGTAGGGCGCAATCGGCAGATTCGTTTCGCGTTCCAGACTTTTGCTTGCCGTCGCGTAAAACGATTGTCCGCTCGGCGTTCCGATGCGGTCGGAACTCGTTCCCAAAATTATCGCCGGACGATTAATCGTTTCTTTGACCGCGACGAAATTCGCCAGCGGCGAGATTTTTCCCGCCAGCGGATTGTATTCCACACCAACCGAAAGACGTTCGTTAACTTGATAAGTCAATGTGTTGCGCCACTTTGCGCGGTCAATCGTGTTGGTGATAAACCGCACGCCATACGTCCATTTATAAGTGCTTTGTCCCGTCCCGCTCACGGCGCGACCTTCGCCCGGTCAGAGCGGTCAGGACGGAACCGACGACGCTTTCGCCGGTTTTTCCTTAACCGTTTCGCGGGCGACGGCTTCAGATTTTTTGACATCAACCTCCGCTGTCGAAAGCATCGCGTCAATCTGTTTTTTCAAATCGGCAACCGTTACGATGCCGGAAATAACTTTAACGACTTTGCCGGTTTTATCAATCACAACGGTTCCCGGCAACGCTTCGCCCAACCCGAAACGCATTAGATCGGCGGTTGTCGCGCCCATCCAAACCGGAAAATTGATTTTCGTTTCCTTGATAAATTGCAGAACTTTCGGACGGTCGGCGGCTTCATCGGCTGACGCGCCGATGACCTGCACACCGAGCGCGGCATATTCGTTTTGAATCGCCGCCAAATCCGGCATTTCCGTGCGGCACGGCGCACAATAAGTCGCCCAAAAATTCAAAATGACGATGCGCCCTTTGTATTGACTTAATGTTTGGTCGGTTCCGAAAAGGTCTTTCAATTTCAATTCGATTGTTTTGCCGAGCGCGTCTTGCGCTTCGCGTTCGGCGATACTCGGCGCGATAACTTCCAAAGAATCAACGACAAAGGCATCCGCTTTTTTGTTTTTGCGCTTCACGCCGGTAACGGCAACTGTTTTGCCGACGTAGCCATACCAATTTTTTTCGGTTAATTTGAACTTACCTTGCTCCAATTGATAAAGCGTGAATTTATTGTTTTCCCGAACGGCGATTAAAGTCGGGTCGCCGCCCTCGACGCACGATTTGGCTTTCAGCAAATCTTCCGCCGTGCCGTATTCGACTTTTGTGCGGTCGGCTTCCGCCCAACAATCGGCGCAGCAAACTACCCGCCCTTCGATTTTGACCGGCGCAGTTTGCGCGGCAGCCGTTAGGTTAAAGACAAATAACAGGGAAAAAATTAAAATGATTTTCTTCATCGTAAATAAAAATATGCTCTGAGACGCTCAAGCATTTTGAAATTTCTGCTTTATTTTAGGTGCCCGCCGCCGCGATTTTTATTTCAAAATTTTCCGCTTTCTGAAAAACAAGCTGCGCGAGCGCGTCAATAAATTTCGGCGAATAATTCAAACCTTCCGTCACTTCAAATTGCTCAACGCCTTTGTGTTCGGCTTCTTCCCGAAATTCGATGCCGACTTCAAATAATGTTTCGAGATGGTCTGACGCAAACGCGATTGGGACGAGCAGCATCATTTTTGAACCGGCTTTCGCCAGTTCGTCAATCGTGTCGGGCGTGGACGGCGTGAGCCATTTCTGCGGTCCGACTTTTGATTGAAAACACAGGCGGTGCGGGTTTTTCCAGCCGCCGCTGGCGCGAACGGCGCAGACGGTTTCGCAGATGTGACCGGAATACGGATCGCCTTCGCGGACGAGTTTCATCGGCGTTCCGTGCGCCGAAAAAAGGATGTCAACTTCATCGCGTTTATCGGCGGGAAATCGCTCCAACCCTTGATTGACGCGCTCGACGCAGGCTTCGATATACGGCGGGAAATCGTAATAATGCTCGATCAAAGTCCATTCGATGCTCGTGTTGCCGCGCAGTTTAAGATGTTTTTTCCATTCCTTGACGCTCGATTCGGTCGTCGCGGTCGAAAATTGCGGGTAGAGCGGCAGCAGTATAACTTTTGTAATTCCTTCGCGTTCGAGTTCGTCCAGAACTTCTTCGGTGAACGGATGCCAATAACGCATCGCGGCGTAAACCTTGGCGGGAAATCGTTTGTTCAATTCGATTTCCAAAAGCCGGCACTGTCCGAGCGTAAATTCTTTGAGCGGCGATTTGCCGCCGATTTGTTTATACTGCTCCTGAATTTTCGGATGCCGACGGCTCGAAATAAACTTCGCCAACGGTTTTCTAACCAGAAAACTGCCCGGAAAATCAATAATATCCGGGTCAACAAACAAATTATAAAGAAACGGCTCGACCGCTTTCAACGAGTCGGGACCGCCGAGATTTAATAAAACTATACCGATTTTTTCTTGCATAAAACTTATTTAATCGCAGATGAACGCAGGTGAAAACACTTCGCTAAAAGTTTTGTAATCCTGCCTTTTATCTGCGTTTACCTGCGGCTACAAACTCTTCCTTCCCAATCATTTAAGCTGCCAAATCAACGTCAGCCGCTTTACTTGAAACTTTGCGTGATTTTAATCTTTTCAGCGCAGATTCTTTAACAAAATTTACCGATGATTCTTTTCGCAAACCTTGTCCGATAAAAAATTTGAGAACCGATTCGACCGATATATCCTTTTTATTGGCGATTTCCTGCAAATGTTCGAGAACATCTTTCGGAATATTCAGTTTCACCTCAACCGATTCGCGTTCTCGAAAAGTCAATCTGTAACCTTCCGGCGTAACTAAAGTTTTATTTTTTTCTCGCATAATATTGTTCTTCTTCAAAAGTTGCCGGACGCACCGAGATTATTCTAAATCGCTCGCCGCGCTCGACGAAAACGGTGAATAAAAGATTGAAATCAAAGGTAAAGCCGATGATAAATTCTCTCGATTCTTCCGCGACCGACGCATCGCCGAATTGACATAATTCGTCAAAGAAAACCTCGACGGCATTTTCAAATTTTACGTTATGCTTCCGAAGATTGACAGCATATTTTTCTTCATCCCATTCAAATTCGATGCCTTGCAGGTCAAAATTACATTCATAAATTGAAACTGATAAAGTTATACGGTCTTTGAAAACACAGGCTTTTCCTTCATCATCTTTTCCAAATAAGCGTCGAAACACATCGCCACATTACGAATAATCAAAGTTCCCGAACCGACGATATTGATTTTATCAATATCATTCGTCAGCAAACCTTCATCAATAAAAACCTGCAATTTCGGCACATCCAAAGCAAAATAATCTTCAAAATCAATACCGAATTTCCGTTCAATATCGCGCTTGTCAATTTCCAGATGACACATCAACTGCATAATCGTTTCCTTGCGAACGTGGTCGTCAAACGTCATTCGATAACCGACTGCCGTTGCCGCGTGTCCGGCATCAATCCGCGCGTAATAATCGTTGAGATTTTTCTGATTCTGCGCGTAGATGTTTTGAAACTGGCTGATTGCCGAAACGCCGAAAGCATAAACATCCGCGCCGGCTTTGGTCGAATAGCCTTGAAAATTACGATACAAAGTGTTGTTTTTCTGCGCGACGGCGAGTTCGTCGGTCGGTTTGGCGAAATGGTCTAAACCGATGTATTCGTAGCCCGCCGCGACGAGTTTTTCAATCGTCATCCGCAGAATTTGCAAACGCTCGTCAGCCGAGGGCAAATCTTCGCCCTTAATAATGTTTTGGTGTTTTTTCAGCCACGGAACGTGCGCGTAATTGAAAACCGCGATGCGATCCGGCGAAATATCAATTACTTTCTCGACCGATTCGGCAAATTCGGCGAGCGTCTGATGCGGCAGCCCGTAAATCAAATCAATGTTGACGCTTTTGTAACCGAGTTCACGCGCCCACAAAACCGTTTGTCTGGTGATTTCTTCGGACTGCACGCGGTTGATCGCTTCCTGCACTTTTCGGTTGAAATCCTGCACA
>JAJAZE010000360.1 GCA_026785925.1 Pyrinomonadaceae bacterium | reverse complement strand
CGTATGAAGCGCGACGGGCGATTTTCAACGGTGCGCGGGAAGTTGATATGGTCATCAACATCGGCGCGTTAAAATCCGGCGACGACTGCACGGTCGAAGATGATATTCGCGCCGTCGCTGCTGCCGCGCACGAAAACGGCGTTTTGCTGAAAGTAATCATCGAAACCGCGCTGCTCACCGACGACGAAAAAGTCCGTGCGTGTCTCGCCTCAAAAAACGCGGGCGCGGATTTCGTCAAAACCTCGACCGGCTTTGCCAAAGGCGGCGCAACGGTCGAAGATGTTGCGCTGATGCGCCGCGTCGTTGGCGCGAATTTAGGCGTGAAGGCATCGGGCGGCGTGAAGGGAATCGAAGATGCGCGGGCAATGTTTGAAGCGGGCGCAACGCGCATCGGCGCGAGCGTCGGCGTGAAAATCGCGCAGGAAGCGAGCGGAGTTAAATCAAATATCGTCGCGGGAAATTACTGATTTGAAGTTATTATTTCGGCGGAAACAAGCCTGTTAATTTCCAAACTCGGCGGGCGTTTGTTTGAAGTTCATCATTCAGCTTTAAGGCGTAAATTGTGGCACGTCCGCAGGAGGTTTTGCCGATAACGGAAGTGTTTTCTTTATCCCAAACGAAGTGTTCCGACCACCTTTGTAAATTCGGATTGAATAAACGAATTCGTTTGTTGGAAATTGCGTCAAAGCCAAAAACTTTAGACGATTTATGAAGATTGCAATGCCGACAAGCCAAACAAAGATTTTCTTTGTCGGAATTTCCGCCTTTTGGGATTGGGTAAATATGTTCAATTTCCAGTTTGTGCGAAGTCAAAGTTTGCGGTGTCAGGCAGTATCCGCAACGATTTTTCGAGGCTTCGCGGATTTCTTTATCAAGGACTTTCGAGATTTTGCTCACTTAAATCAAACCGCGTTTTTTTGCTTCAACAATCCCGAAAGCTTTGCGTAAATCGTTGATACGGCTAAGTTCAACCGCCTTTGTAAGTTCGAGACGTTCTTTCTTCGTTAAAACGCTTTCCCGATTTTTTTCAAACAAACGGCTCAAGCGTTTATCCTCAGGCATCTGCAAATTTGCTAACTCCAAAACTTCTTCATCCGAACAAAATTTAATGCTTTGTTCGATAATTTTCGCTTGTTCTGAAAAATCGGTTAAATCTTCGGCAACGGCTTTGCGAACGGCATTTTTGATAATTTCAGCGACGCTTTTTTTCTTCGTTTGGGCGAGATGCGAAACGTCTTCGTAAAGACTGTTCGGTAGTTTGACGCTGATTTCCATAATGCAAAACCTCACTGCAAATAATAACACGAACCGATTATGCTTCATCATTCACGGGCAAGCGAGTGGTGTAAAATCAAATATCGGCGCGGGAAGTTATTAGACTCGAATTTAGCTTTCACTTCTATTTTCCGTCTAGTTCATTTGCTTTCTTGCGGTCTTGTTTAGCTAAATCTTTTTTTTCCGTTTTTTCGTATAGATTGGCGCGATTTCGGTAAGCATCCGCAAATGCAGGATAGAGTTCGATGGCTTTACTGTAATCTGCAATGGCTCTATTATAACCGAAAACAGCTTCGCTGTAATCCCTATATTTTTTATCTTTCAATAAATTAGCACGGGCGACGTAACCGCCAAAAAATTTCGGATTAAGTTCAATAACTTTATCAAAATCCGCCTCGGCTTTTTCTAAGAACTCTACTCTTTGGTCGTTGGTAAGTTGATTATCTTTTGCACCGATTACGTACATCTTTCCTCGCTGAAAAAAAAATAAAAAGTTTTTAGAATCCAATTGAAGTTTTACACTAAGAAGTTCAATTTTGTCGTCAAATGTTTCATCTGCAATAACTCCTGCTGTTGCAAGTCTTATTGCAAAAATAATCTCCTCCGTTGCACCTTCATTTCGTAATCGCATTTCATTTTCATTAGACATTATTTGAAATAAGCAAAATCAGATAGACTATGTAAATGTTAAAATATGATGAGTTAAAAGAAAAGCCGAGAGAATTTCTGTCAGTTACAAGTTTAACTGCTGAAGAATTTCAAGTCTTATTACCAACTTTTGAAAGATGTTATGAATTTTTGTCGCCGCCGAAACCGAAGGCGACTAAAAAGAAAAAGCAACGCGCCAAAGGTGGCGGGAGACGTGGCAAATTGGCGAACATCCGCGAGAAATTATTGTTCATCCTGGCGTATCAAAAAACCTCTCCGCTCCAAACTTTGCACGGCTTCCAATTCGGTTTAAGTCAAGGACGAGTCAATTATTGGGTGCATCGCCTGTTGCCTGTGTTGCAGATGAGTTTGCAGGAATTGGGAATGAAACCCGAGCGAAAAGGCGCGGAAGTCGCCGACTTAATGGAAGCGAGCGAAGGCGGCGCAAATTTGAGCCTTGATGCTTCGGAAAGACTCTTGCAAAGACCTGTCAATAAAGAGAAACAAAAGGCAAAGTATAGCGGGAAGCGAAAAACACACACCGACAAAAACTTGTTATTGGTGAATGAAAACACGAAAAAAGTAGTCTATTTGAGTGAAACGGTGGAAGGCAAAATGCACGATAAAAAGTTAGCCGACAAAAGCAAAATCAGTTACCCGAAAGGAGCGAGTTTGACGCAAGACACGGGATTTCAAGGTTATCAACCGGAAGAAGTTTTGGTGCAGCAACCCAAAAAAAGGTGAGAAAACAAGAACTGACGGCGATTGATAAATTCTTGAATAAAATGATTTCAAGAGTGCGGATAGTGGTGGAAAATGTGATTAGTGGAGTCAAACGATGTCGGATTGTGAAAGACGAATTAAGATTGACGAAAGAGAAGATTTCGGACGTGGTGATGGAGATTGCCTGTGGACTACATAATCTGCGAGTAACCTTTCGCCAACCAATGCAAACGATTGATATAACTAATCTTGAAGGATATTCTTATTTCAAATAATGTCTATTGAATAATAAGAAATCTAAGCCGCGACCTCGCACGTCATTGAGGATTTTCCTTAACAGTGTTTTGTCTTTGCCGACTTTTGAAATCGCTCTTGAAATTTGGTCAATCGTCAGCGGTTCGGTCTGCGAATAAGCAGTCATTTGAAAATGCACGGTTATCAAAAAAAGTGCGGCGGTGATAGTAAACCATTTGCCAATTAACTGTTTCATATTACTCTCCAGAATTTTTACTTTATTTTAAGCATCTGAAATTTATCGTTAATTACATTTGCCGTTATATATACAGTCATCACTTATGTTCTGCTTTTGCGGTTTGGGTTTGGGTGAATTTTGCATCGGCGGCGTTTTTATCGGATATTGTGTCGGCGTTTTATTCGGCATTGGCAAAACTGACGGTTTTGATTTTTCGATGTTTTGGTTTGCACTATTCGGCGTTGCCGAAACGGTCGGCGATGCGGCTGGTGAAACGCTTGGCGCAACTGTCGGCGAAATTGTCGCTGTGGCGGTTGGAGTTGATATTACAGCATTTGCCGCCGGTCTATTTGAATTTGTCGAGTTTGAACCGTTTAGCCAAAACATTCCGCCGATGCCGCTGACCGTCAAGATGCTGACTATCGCTATCGGTAATATCCAGAAAGTCTTGGTATTGGATTTTGAGTCAATCTCTTTGTCTGCAAAAGACGTAAATTGCGGTGTGGTTTCCTTAACATCAGCCATAAGTTCTTCCAAATAAGATGTTCCGGTAAATTCGGGTTTTGAAATGTTTCCCGACGGTTGAGTATTTGAAACTTCGCTTATCGAAGATTTGGCGGCGGCAATTTCCGGCACAGCAGATTGGATGACCGAAGGCGGCAGATGCAGCGGTTCGGTCGGGATTGATTGTTGGTTTAAAGAAATTTCGTTTGACGTTTCAACCGCCGTTTTTTTCTCGTTCAGAAGACTTTCGGTTTTTGCCTGAGTCAAAAATCGTTCTTGCAGTTTTCTTTTCTCGTCTTCACCTCGCTGATTCTCCAGTTCCGCTGACTGCAAAGTTTTTTGTTCAACTTTTTCGCTTTTCTTTTCTTCCGCAACAGCTTTTTGTATCGCTTCCTGCATTTCAATTGCCGAAGAAAAGCGATTTTCACGTTCAACTTCCATTGCTCTCAATAAGCAAGCGGAAATTGACGACGAAATTTCGGGATTAAATTTTGAAGGATTTGGCAAAGGATCAGTTTTTCCTTCCCAAATTGCCAGCGTTCGCTTGACGACATCCATCGGCGGCTGATTCGTCAACATGAATGGCTTGAGCCGTGTGCGGTGAAAGTCGCAAGCACGGTTCTGAGGGGACAGAGTGACAGTAATGTCACTCTGTTACCCGACAGTTGCGAACACATAAAATTTTTCCCGTCCTTAAAATGTTTATAAATTATTTCATTTTCGAGTCGGTTTTCGTGTTTTGCAGCAGCGCGTAAACCGTCGGCGTAACGACCAAAGACAGCACGAGAGCAAAAACCAAACCGCCGATAACGGCAATCGCCAGCGGCTGAAGCAACTCCGAACCCGCGCCGATAGCGAGCGCGAGCGGCAGCATTCCTAAAATCGCCGCCAGAGAAGTCATCAGCACCGGGCGAAAACGGCGACGACCGGAAGTAATCAACGCTTCGGTCAGATTGTCACCTTCCGCCAGATGTTCTTCGACCGCATCGAGCATCAGAATTCCGTTTTTGGCGACAATCCCGACGACCATAATCATTCCCATAAAACTCACCACGTTAAGCGTTGTTTTGGTAATGAAAAGCGCAAGCAGAACTCCGGTTAAGGCTAAAATCGCGCCGGTGACAATCGCAATCGGATGCGCGAAAGAACGAAATTCGATGAGCAGAACGAGAAAAACAAGCACGATAGCGAGCGCGAGACTAATTGCTAATTCGCGGAAACTCGATTGCTGTTCTGCGAAAAGCCCGCCATATTCAATTGTCATTCCGGCGGGCATTTTTACGTCTTTGGTCAACTGCGCTTTGATTTTGTTGATCGCCGTTCCCAAATCGCTGCCCGAAAGTCTGGCGGTAACGGCGACCGACTGCCGCAGACCGTCGCGCTCGATTTCGGTTTGTCCGTTATCGAAAGCCACCGTCGCCACCTGATCGAGCCGCAGAAGCGCGCCCGAAGCGGAACGAATCGGCAGAGCTTTAAGCGTGTCGAGCGTCTGCGCCTGCGCGTCGGCTGAAATCACGCGGACGGCGATAAGTCTGCCTTTTTGCAAAATCGCCGTCGAAGCGTCGCCGCTCAAGGCAATCGTTACGGAGTTGGCGATTTCCTGCGGCGTAATGCCGAAACGCGCCGCCTGTTCCAAGTTGACGTTAAAAGTAATCGCCGCGCCGCTGACGATCACGCCGTTGTTCGTATCAACCACGCCCGCGACTTTCTGAATTGATTCCTCGACCTTCGCCGCCGTTTCGTGCAGAACTTTTTTATCTTCGCCGAACAGACGAATTTCAATCGGCGACGGCGAACTCGTCAAATCACCGATCAAATCGCCTAAAATTCCGACAAACTCGATTTGCAAAGCCGGTTCGCTCGACTCGATTTTCCCGCGCAGCTCATCAATTACTTCGTCGGTCGGACGCGCTTTGGCGGCTTTGAGTTTTATCATATAATCGCCGCGATTCGGTTCGGTGATGGACAAGCCGATTTGCAAGCCCGTGTGCCGGACGTAAGATTCGACTTCGGGCGTGTCCTGCAAAATTTGTTCGACGTGTTTTAAAAGACGGTCGGTTTCCGATAGCGAAGTTCCGGGCGGCGAATTGTAATCGAGAACGAACGCGCCTTCGTCGAACGCGGGCAGAAATTCCGAGCCGAGTTGGTTATAAAGCAGATACGAGCCGAATAAAATCGCCGCGCCCGCCGCGACGACGAGCCATTTATTTTTCAGCGAAAACCGCAAAACCGATTCATACGGGCGGACGATAAAGCTCATCACTTTGCCGAGTTCGTGTTCGTTGCGGACTTTTCCTTTTTTGATTTTGACGAATTTCTCCGCCAGAACCGGCGTGAAGGTGAGCGCCAAAACCAGCGATGTAAGAAGCGCGACCGCCATTGTCAGCGCGAGCGAGCGAAAGAAAACGCCCGTTACGCCGGTCAATAAAGTGAGCGGCAGAAAAACGACGACCGGCGTGACGGTCGAACCGATAATCGGCACGGTGATTTCGGAAATCGCCGCGTGAATCGCTTCCATTTTCGATTGACCGCGCGCGAGATGTGTGTAAATGTTTTCGACAACCACAATCGCGTCGTCAATGACCAGTCCGATTGCCGCCGCCACGCCGCCTAAGGTCATTAAATTAAACGACAAGCCGACAAGATACATCGCCAAAAACGTCGCTAAGATTGTGACAGGAATCACCAGAATCGCTACAAAAGTCGTGCCGACGTTTCGCAAAAAGGCGTAAAGAATGATGACCGACAAAATCAAACCGATGAGAATCGCGTCTCTGACCGAGTTTATCGAATCGCGCACGAGCAGCGACTGGTCGTAGTAAAGCGCGATTTTGACATCTTTGGGAAGCTCGTTTTGAATGGCGGCGAGTTCGGTTTTTATTTCATCCGTGACAGTTACGGTATTGGCTTCGGGCTGCCGCAAAACGTCGAGCGCGACGGCGTTTTGCCCGTTGGAATTGACTATCGTGTAATTCGGCTCCGTGCCGTTGCCGACATCGGCGACATCGGCGATTTTCACCGGAGCATTATTGACGACGGCGACGACAATTGAATTGAGCTGTTCGGGCGCGGTCGCCTGACCGCTGACGAGCGTCAGTTCGAGCTGGTGATTTTCTTCGACGAGTCCGGGCGAAGAGAGGATATTGGAATTTTTGACGGCATCGGCGACTTGCTGAAGCGAAACATTGTGCGCGTTTAACCGCTCCGGCGAAACTTTAATGTGATATTCGCGCACTTTGCCGCCGGAAATCTGCACGTCGGAAACGCCGGCGAGCCGCGCCAGACGCGGCTTTATCGTGTAAGTCGCAATGTCGTTGAGTTCTGCCGGACTGCGTTTATCGCTCGTCAAACTGTAGCTCGTCACGGGAAACACCGCGAACGTCAGACGAGCGACGTGGCGAATTTGCGCGGTCGGCGGCAAGTTAATCTGCGCGAGTCTGGTTTGGACGAGTTGCAGTGCTTCTTTCGGATTCGTATTCCAATCGAAAAACAGATTGATTTCCGCCGAGCCGCGGGCAGTCGCTGATTTGATGCGGGCGATGCCGGGAATGCCGTTCATCGCCTGTTCAACCGGCTGCGTCACGGTCACGAGCATTTGTTCGGCGGGAATCACGCCGTTATCAACCACGACCACGACGCGCGGAAAATCGGTATTCGGAAAAATCGCCGTCGGCAGTTGAAAAGCCGCGTAAATTCCCAACAGGCAAAGCAGGGCAACGACGACCATTACGGCGCGTTTCTGGGTTGAAATTATACTTGCCAGATTCATAAAATTTTTTTTCAGTCAAAACGGTAGGGAGAAATTAGCCGCGAGAAAACACGCTCATTTCACGAAAAACTATTCGATTTCCTTTCGTTCCTTTTCGTTTTTTCTCGCGGCTAAATCTTTCCATTAATTTGCTTCCTGCGGCGCGTCTTTGGCGATTTCGACTTTCGTGCCGTCGGGCAGCGCGTAATTGCCTTCGATGACGACTGTTTCGCCGCCCGTCAAGCCTTCGGTAATTTGAATTTTGTCGCCGGTCTTGATGCCGACTTTGACTTTTGTTTCGTGCGCGACCATTTCTTTATCAACCGTCATCACCGTTCCTTCATCGGCGTTCGATGCGTCTAAAGTGACGGCGGCGGCGGGGACGACAACCGCGTCGTTTGTCAGATTGCTGGAGACGACGAACTGCACGGCATCGCCCGTGCGAAGCAGTCCGCGCCCGTTGGCAAAGCTCGCCCAAATTTCGACGGTTCGATTTAGCGCGTCTGCCGAACGGCTTATTAGCGTAACTTTGCCGCCCATTCTTTCGTCCGGCGCGTTTGGCGGATAAATCGTTACGCTGTCGCCAGTTTGCAAATTGGCGACGACCGAATCGGCGAAGTTGGCTTTGACGATGACTTCGCCGGACGCGGCAATCGTCAGAAGTTTAGCTCCGGCGGAAGCGTATTCGCCTTCAAACTGGAATTGGTCGGTTACAACACCGGAAATCGGCGCGCGCACCTGCGCCAGATTCGCCTGCGTGTCAATCGTGTTTATCCGCTGCTGCGCCTGTTTGATTTTAGTCTGCGCGATGGCTTGCGCGTTCGGATTGACCGCCGACGTATTTAATCGGACGCTATTCTGCGCGAGCCGCAAAGCGTTTTCGGCATTTTTGAGCGCGAGACCGGAGGATTCGAGTTCTTTTAATGAGAGTCCGCCTTTGGCGTATAAATCTTTGCGCCGCTCGTAAATTGCGCGGACGTTGTCGGCGACGGCTTGCGCGTCCGACAAATCTTTTTCCGTTTGGGCGCGTGCTTGCGGAATGGTTACTTTCTGCAAAGTCTGCTCGTTTAATCGCGCCTCGTCAAGCGCGGCGTTTGCTTCGTTGCGCTGCGCCTGTAAATCCTGCGAAGCCAAAATCGCCAAAACTTCGCCCTGCTGCACGTATTGATTTTTGAGCAGCCGCATCTGCTTGATTTGCGCTGAAAGCGAAGCCGAAACGGTTGAAGACCGGGCGGGCGCGACGGTTCCGATTGCCGTAAATTCCCGCGCTATCGGCTCTTTTGTCGCCGTCGCCACTTTGACGCTGACGACGGTTTCGGTTTTCGCCGCGTCGGTTGTTGCCGAAACGTCCGTTGTTTTGCTTCGCTCATAATAAAGATAAACGAAAATTAAAAGCAGACACGCCGCGACGATGCCGCCGATGATGAGAAATTTCCTGCGCGGCGAAAGACTTTCGCTCTCATCATTTTCTCGCGCCTCTTCCGCCGGAATTTCCTCATCTTCGGGCGACGAAATTTCCGCCCGCGTTACGCTGTCGCCGTCTGAAACCGCTCGTTTCATTTCGGTTGCGGTTAAATTTTCTTTCGTTTCGTCGTTCATTTTGCTTCGGCTGAATGCGTTTTTAACTGCAAATCCAAAATCCAAAATCTAAAATCGCGTTACTGTCCGATTGCCCGCAGCAGCCGGACGCGCGCCGTTTGATAATCGAAAATCGCCTGATATAATGCCAGTCGCTGGTTGACTAAAGTGTTCTGCGCGTCGGTAACTTCGACAATCGAGGCTTCGCCCGCTTGATAACGCGCCAGCGACGCTCGCACGTTTTGTTCGGCTAATGTAATCGCATCGCCGATTTGTCTGATTCTGAGCGCGGCGGATTGGGCTTGCGTTCTGGCTGAAAAAAAGGCTTGCGCGAACTGCCTTTCGGCGAGCAGACGGTTGTTTTGCGCCTGTTGAATTCGCAACTGCGCCTGCGTTTGCTTTGCCTTACTTGCGCCGCGGTCGAAAATCGGAATCGAAACGCCGATTGTCGGCTGAATGCCGAGCGTATTGTAAATCGGTCGCGGTCTCAAAGAATCCGAGATAAAACCGCCGTTTATCGAGTAAGTAATTTGCGGTTTTCGTTCGGATTTGGCGATTCTCACATCCTGCTCCGCCGCTAATCGTTCGGCTTCAAACTGAGCGAATTCGGGGCGCGTGGCGACGAGCGTTTGGGTGTAATTATCAATTTCGCCCGCCTGCGGCAACTGCACGAGCAAATCTTCCGTCGCCACCGGAGCGGAAAAATCGTAACCGATAAAAACGCGCAAGCTGTCGGCATTGACCGCTTCGTTCGCCCGCGCCTGTTCGAGTTCGTCTCGCCGGAGCGAGGTTTGCAGACGCGCCCGGACTAAATCAACCGGCGCGACTTCGCCCGCGTCGAGTTGCAACTTGATGTTGTTTTCAAATTCCTGCGCCGTTTGCAAATTCATTTCCGAGCCGCGCCGCCGCAATGTGGCAAGCGCGAGATTGTAATAAGCGTCCGTTATGGCAACCGCCAAATCTCGTCTGGCGACTTCGGTTCCGGCGCGAGCCGCTTCGAGCAGCAACTGGTTTCTTTTAATAGTCGCCCTCAATCTTCCCGACGTATCAATCTCGCCCGCGGCGTTAATTACGGCTTGATATTCGGTAATCGCGTTCGCGCCCAAAAACGACGGCGGGCGCGTCGTGACGCTTGTTATGTTTCCCGTCGGCGTGATGCCGGTCATCGTTGAGTTTGAAAGCGACGGCGATGTGTAAATCAAAGTCGGATTGGCGGCGGCTCGCGGATAAAGTGCCGCTTTTGCCATCTGAACATCCTGCGCCGCGATTTGCTCGTTGATTTGCGACGAGCGAAAAAGAGAAGCCTGTTTTAACGCCAAATCAACCGCATCGCTTATCGTCAGCGGTTTCGCGTTGTCAATCGGATTTGTTAAAGTCGTCTGCCGTTGCGCCGGTGTCGGTGTCGGGGCAACCGTCGGTGTCACCGTCGGGGCAGTATTAGTCGTTGTCGTGATTTGCGCCGTCGCTGCTAAAACTGATAAAACAAGCAAAAGCGATGCGCTAAAAAATCGTTTCATTTTCTCGAATGTTGCTGATTCTTTTCAAAAATTCCGCTTTCAAAAGTGCATCGTTTTTGCTAGTCCGTTGTAAATATCAACCGCCGTTCGAGTATCAGACGCGAGCGGCGCGTCCGAAGAGTTTTGCGTAACGGTTAAAACTCGAAACGGAATTAAGTTTTCTTGCCTTTCTTTTTTTCCTGTTTTTCGTCCTGCTGTTTTTCCTTCATTTCGTCTTTTTGCGATTCTTCTTTCGCGCTCAGCAGTTTTCCGGTTTTCGCGTCAACCTGCACTTCGGTTATCGTGCCTTTGCTGTTGCGAATGTCGAACGAATAAAGAAGTTTGCCGTGTTCCTTTTCCAATTCCTCGTCTTCGATTTTGCCCGAAGCGCGTTTTTGAGCGATGGAGCGCGCCTGCGCCATCGTGATTTTCGCTTGTTTAGCTAAATTAGCGTCTTGTTTTTCTTCCTTTTCCTGTCCGAAAGCGTTCGTCGAAGCGACCGCGAAAATTCCGGTTAAAAGGAATGCCGATAAAACAAAGCCCGCGATTCGTGTATCTTTCAGTTTCATAATTATTTTTACTTCTTAATTTTAGTTTCTCGCCTGAATTAGTTTCCGCGAGCAGGATTTCAGGTTAGCAATCCGAAAATGAATAGAAGATTAACAAGAATTTATTTTTAAGTTTTTTCAAAGGCAATCTCAAATCCTCCGAGTCCGAAAATTTTGTTAAACGGCGAGTAAATCGTGGCAATTTTGCGGGAGCAGGCATTTTCGACACGGTTGTTGTGTTTTCGATTGCGGCGATGAAGTCACTTAACCGCCGCAAAATCAATGCTTAATGAGTTTCCCCGATACGGCACATCGGTTGCAATTAGATACACCGGGAACTTGAAGTGAAGTTCTATACTTAAGCACTTGATACAGGACAAAAAAGAATTGGTATTTGAAAAAGAATGAGCATTGAGTTGAAATCTACTTTTAGAAATTTGTCGAGAATTTAGAAAAAGGAGAATTTCAACTCAATGGATATTTACTCGTTGGAGAAAATACTAGCTCAAAATTTAGCGTGGAACCGGGCGCG
>JAJAZE010000359.1 GCA_026785925.1 Pyrinomonadaceae bacterium | reverse complement strand
GAAACTTCCGCGTCTAAAACTCCGCTCAAAGGCTGCATCGGCTTTTTTCGTAAATCCCAAGCAAAGTTTCTCGGCTCACGAAAACCGACGATAAAAACTCGTTCGCGTTTCTGCGGCAAACCGAAATCAAGTGCGTTCAAAATTTTGTAATGAACTTGATAACCGAGCGTTTCGAGCGTTTCCGTAATCCGCGTAAAAGTTTTCCCTTCGTTATGCGAAACGAGTTGTTTGACATTTTCCAAAACAAACGCTTTTGGTCGTTTTGCCTGCAAAATTCTGGCGATGTCAAAAAACAAAGTTCCTCGCGTATCTTCAAAACCGCGCCCGTCGCCGCAAATGCTAAACGCTTGGCACGGGAAACCGGCAAATAAAATGTCGTGTTCGGGAATTTCCTTTTCGGGAATTTTTGTAATGTCGCCGAACGGCTTTTCGCCAAAATTTGCTTCGTAAGATTTTTGCGCGTCCACGTCAAAATCACACGAGAATACGCATTCGATATTTTGCCTGGTATTACCGATAGCGACACGAAATCCGCCGAGTCCGCAGAATAAATCAACAAATCTTAGTTTTTGGATATTCATCTTAAAACATTTTAGCAACAAAAACCGCGCCGCCGAAGGTTAGAAATAAAATCACGCTGACCATTGCATTGGTTGTAAAGAACGCCGCGTTCATTCGTGATAAATCGTTTGCCTTGACGAGCGTGTGCTGGTAAATCATCAACGCGCCGACCGCGACAACGCCGATTAGCGCAAGCCAGCCCAAACCCGTGACGAGATGAAGCAGAACCAAAACGACGAACGCCTGAAAATGGAGAAGCCGCGCAATGTTCAGAGAATTTTTGATGCCGAACCGCGCCGGAATCGAGCGCAGTCCGACTTTGACATCGTATTCGTAATCCTGACAAGCGTATAAAACATCGAATCCGGCAGTCCACATCAGCACGAGCAGAGACAGCAAAAGCGGGACTTCCGAATCGAACGCGCCGCGCACGGCAATCCACGCGGCAGTCGGCGAAATCGCTAACGCCCAGCCTAAAATTAAATGCGCGAAACTCGTAAATCTTTTGGCGTAGGAATAGCCGAGAACGCTTAACAGCGCGACGGGCGAGAGCGCGAATGTCAGCCAGTTCAGCGAATAGGCGGCGATTTCAAATAAAATAATTGAGGCGGCTAAAAACATCCACGCAAAATTTACGGAAAGTTTTCCGCTCGGCAACTCGCGGTTTGCCGTGCGCGGATTTGCCGCGTCAAACCGGCGGTCAATAATGCGGTTGAAAGTCATCGCCGCCGAACGCGCTCCGAACATCGCCGCCGTAATCCATAAAATCTGCCAGCCGGTCGGTAATCCGTCCGCCGCCAGCACCGCGCCCAGGAAAGCGAACGGCAGCGCGAATAAAGTATGCTCGAACTTTATCATCGAGAGCGTCGTTTTTAATTTTGTCCAAAAGTCGTTCATCGAAAAGCGTCAAATTCCAAACCGTATTTTGCAAGCCGAATGCCAGGCATAAATTCTAACAAAATCGAGTATTTACCGCATTTCCACGCGGCAATTTGCCAAAGGCGAGACAGCTCGAAAGCGTTTTGCAAAATTTTGTTTGAAATCAATCGTAATTTCGCTAAAATGAATTGACGGTTTATCTCTCGCCGCAAATCTGAAATCGGTAAATTTAACACTCGAAATAAAAAATGCCTTCAGGAAAAACCCACGATGCCGTAACTTTTCTGCTTGTCGCACCGACGTTTGCCGCGACGTGGCAGTTGACGAAAAGTTTCCCGCTCGCGCTGATCGTGACCGCGACCTTTACGTTCGGCGGGCTGATGTTCGGTCCCGATTTGGACACGCACTCGAAGCAATATACGCGCTGGGGATTTTTCTGTCATCTCTGGTATCCGTATCAGGCGTTTTTCAAACACCGCTCGCGCTGGTCGCACGGCTTGATTTTCGGAACGCTGCTTAGAATCGTCTATTTTATGGGCGCACTGACACTCGCTTCGTTTCTGCCGGTGTTTTTGCTCGCCTGGCATTCAGGCGGCGAGTTGCCGAATTTGCTGGAATTTACCAAAGCCTGGTCTTCAATCGGTAAATTCGTTCGCGCGGATTTGGGAGAATATGTTTTTTTGTATGGCTTTGTCGGGCTGTGGCTCGGCGCGGCAAGTCATACGCTGACCGATATGGCAGGCTCATTTATCAAACACGGGCGCGTGATGGAACCGTTTTAATTCTAATCGTTTTGATTAGTGCCTTCCCTGACGAGCGGTGAAAAGCCGCAGAGCCTGTTTGCGCGCCGCGTCGGAGACGTTGCGGTTTTTAATCATCGCCTGTAAATCACGAAGCTGCAATCTGGTTAAAATCGTCATTACGTTGGAAATCGGGGTGCGCGGATTTCGCGCCAGATTGTGCATAATCGCGTAATTCCGCGCCCAGTTGCGGTTGATGGCGATTTGCCGCAGCACATCTTCGGGAACCGAACGCATCGCCGCTACTTTTTCGACTTCCTGTTCGGTAATTTTGGTATTTCCGATAACGGCTTGGGCGACGATGCGGTTCGGGTCGCGGATCAGAATGTTGCGGGCTTCGCGGTCGCCTTTCGCCGCTAATTTCACGCGGTCTTTCATTCCCATTCTGAGAATGCGGTTAATCATCGAAACGCGCTCGCCGGAAAGCTCGTCGTCTTCGGCACTCAGTTCGCCCAGAATTTTGCTGACAATTGACTCGCGCTGTTCATCGGTTTCCTCGTAAAGCTCCTCGATGTAGCCGAAAGCCATCCAACTGTCGTCGGTTTCCGAATCGGGAACTTCGATATGTTGAGCGAGCAAAATCGCGTCTTCAAAACTCAAGTTCGATTTTGAAGAAGTCTCCTGCAAATCGGCGGCAAAGTCGGCTTGTTCGATAAATTCGGCGGCGGCATTTTTACCTTGCGCCCGCAACTCGTTGGCGATTTGCTGTGCGCCGCGTTCCTTTTGAAAAAACTCGCGTTTGGTTTCCGCCGCGCGTCGTTCGGCTTCCGCCGTCCGGTGCGGATTGGCGATAATCGCGTCAATAATCTGCGGCGTGCCGATTAATAATTGCTGATTAAAAGAAATTAATTCGAGCAGTTCGCCGTTGGCGGTATGCCGCGCAAAATTGATAATCGCCGCGTCCGGCATTTTCGGATTGGCTAAAATCGCCGCGTGAATCTGTTGCGGCTGATCGTCGCGTCCGGCGAAATAAGCCAGCACCGGCGGCGCAATTTCGGTTGATTTAACGATGCTTTCCAGTTCATTCTTGTCCTGTGAAGCGAGCGTTGATGCAGCACTTTCCGCCAATTCTGCATCCGCGCCGCCGGCGAGTGCGACGAGAATCTCCAGCAAATCGGTTTGCGGCAGCGGCAGAAAACCACGCGCGGCGGCAATCTGCGCCGGACGCGGCGCGGTTCCCGAAACGATGGCTTTGACGACCGGATTGGTCGAATAAACTTCGTGATTCATAAAACGGTTGGAGATTGGAAACGATTGAGATTTTAGTTTAAGCTATATTCTTCAATATAGTTTCAGGAGTTAAACTGAAAACATTGTAACATAAATTTCAGCGGGCGGGACAACATTTTCAATAGCTGCGAAGGTTTGAATTAGCCTCGAAAACTACGAGTAAAATCGTGCCGCCGGTTAATAATAAAATCACTTTAACAAACAATCAAAATTCAATTAAAAAATGATAAAAGACGAAATAAAAAATCTGATTGCGGAAAAACGCGCGTGCATCGGGGTCATCGGTTTGGGTTATGTCGGTTTGCCTCTAATTGTCGAGTTTGCTTTGAAAGATTTCCCGACCATCGGTTTTGAAGTTGACCGAAAAAAGGTTGACGAATTAAACCTTGGCAACTCGCACATCGTTGACGTGCCTTCGGAAAACGTCAAAAAAACGCTGGCGAGCGGCAAATTCAAAGCGACGACCGAATTTGCCGAACTGAATAAATGCGACGTGATTATCATCTGCGTCCCGACTCCGCTTCGCAAAACGAAAGACCCGGATATGTCGTTTATCCTCGCGGCGGGCGAGGAAATCAAACGCTACGCCCGGCGCGGACAGCTCGTGATTCTCGAATCAACGACTTATCCCGGCACGACCGACGAAGTTCTCCAGCCGATGATTGAAGCCGCCGGATTAAAACTCGACGAAGACTTTCTGCTGGCATTTTCGCCGGAACGAGTTGATCCCGGAAATCCGCAGTTTCAAACGCACAATATTACCAAAGTCGTCGGCGGAGTCGGCAAAGACTCGACCGAAGTCGCCGCGCAGCTTTACAGCGAAATTGTCGGCGATGTCCACGCCGTTTCCAGTGCGCGCGTCGCCGAAGCCTGTAAATTGTGGGAAAACACTTTCCGCGCCATCAATATCGGAATGGCGAACGAGATGGCGAAAGTCTGCAACGCGCTCAACATTGACACTTGGGAAGTCGTCCGCGCCGCCGCCACCAAACCGTTCGGTTTTATGGCGTTTTATCCCGGACCCGGAATCGGCGGGCATTGTCTGGCAGGAAAAGAAACGACGGTTGTTCGTTCAAATCAAACTAATCAAAAGAGAATTACAACGCTCGAACAACTTTTCAAAGACGAAGAAAGCAAAAATCGCGTTCGTAAATTTGAAGTTCACGGAAGCGATGTGATTTACAAGCCGGAACTTGAGGCTTTGTCAATCAATATGAAGACGAACAAAGCCGAATGGAAGCCTGTTCATTATCTTTTTCGCCGGAAAACCGATGTTGATTTAGTAAAAATTACAACGAGTGATAATCGCAAACTGACCGTAACCGATTTGCATCCGATGTTGGTCGCCGATGAAAAGGGCAAGCTGCAAGAAGTTTTTGCCAAAGACCTAAAGGCGAATGACAGATTGCCGATTCAAAATTTATTGAACGAAACGGAAACTTTTGCCAATCCGAAACTCGATTTGATTTCTTTAATGCCGAAAGAATTGGCGGAAAAAGTCCGCGTTCGTTTGTTTGAAGGAAGTTTTTACGAACACCGCGAAGTTTTGAAAAAACATATTTCCGCCGAAAAAGTTTGGGAACTTTCAAAAGCCGATTATCTGAGTTTGAACGACTTTTTGAAAGCCGAAAAAGATTTAAACATTCGGCGTGAAAAATTACAATTGCGAATCGGACGCGGAAACTCGGCGAGTTCTTTTCCGTCAATCGTCGAAATTACGCCGAATGTGGCGCGTTTAATCGGTTATTATCTGGCGGAAGGCTGTGCCACGACCGAAAAAGGAAATGAGCGGATTCGGCTCACTTTCCACAACCAAGAAACCGAATTTATCAATGATGTTTGCGAGATTTTGAAAGCCGAATTTGCCGTCGAAACTTCAATCAATTACTCAAAAGTTGACCAAGCCACCCATATTCGCGTCGCTTCGGCGATGTTCGGCTGGCTTTTGGTTGAAGTCTTGAACTGCGGAAAGCGTTCGACCGAAATGCAGATTCCTGAGATTTTGTTAAATGCCTCGACTTCGCACAAAACCGAACTTTTGAAAGGTCTTTTGCGCGGCGACGGCGATGTTTATGTAAAATCGGGAACAAATTCTTACGAGAAAAACGGCAAACTTTATCAACATCACAATACGACTGCCGAAGTCGGATATTTTTCGAGCAGTCCGAAACTTTTTCAACAAGTTATATATTTATTGCAAGAGCAAGGATTTACGCCGACTTTCAAAAGCAGCAAGCCGCATTTGCAGATGAAAGGACGTGAACAACTTGAAAAAATGTCCGATTGGCTGGGTGAAAAAGGGGCGAAACTTCAAACTTATTTCACCAATAATTTACGAACGGTTCAAAGCAAAACTTTCAAAGTTCTCAATGGAATGATGACTGTTCCCGTTAAAACGATTGAGATTATAAAATCAGGCAAACCATTTGAAGTATTTTCGGTCGAAGTTGAAGACAATCACACATTTGCCACATCTTACGGCGTGTTTGTGCATAACTGCATTCCGCTCGACCCGCATTATTTAAGTTGGAAAGCCCGGCAGCACGGTTTCGATTCGCAATTTATCACGCTCGCCGAGCAGGTTAATTCGGGAATGCCGAAATACGTCGTCGGATTGGTGCGCGACGCTTTGAACGATAACGAAAAATCGGTGAAGGGCGCGAAAATTTTAATTTTGGGTGTCGCTTACAAAAAAGACATTGACGATATGCGCGAATCGCCCGCGCTTTCGGTGATTGATTTACTGCGCTCACACGGCGCGGAAGTCGTCTATCACGATGCCTTCGTGCCGGAAGTGACGTTCGACCACGCCTACACCATCGGCGACGGCGAGCCGCTTTATAATCAGGATTTGACCGACGATTTAATTACTTCCGCCGATTGCGTCGTCATCTGCACCGAGCATTCGGGCGTTGACTACGGGCGCGTTTGCGAGCTTTCAAAAGTCATCGTTGACACGCGCAACGCTTTAAAAGAGGAAATGCGCGACGGCAGCAAGGCAAAAATCGTCCGGCTGTAAATTTAAAATTCCAGAATTTAAATAAATCAATTGCCTACGAAAAAACACGAAACAGCGCGAAAAGATAAACTAAATTCTTTTCGCGCTGTTTCGTGTTTT
>JAJAZE010000358.1 GCA_026785925.1 Pyrinomonadaceae bacterium | reverse complement strand
TTTAATATGCTCGCCGATTTGTGCGGCGCAGATCGCGGACCGGAAGAAGACCCGCGTTTTGAAGTCAATTATCATTTGTTTTCGACCAAACATTTTAATCGTCTTCGTCTAAAAGTTTTGCTCAGCGATGACGAACCGAACGTGCCGACCGTCGTGACGGTTTGGAAAACAGCCAACTGGCACGAACGCGAAACTTTCGATTTGTTCGGCGTAATTTTCGACGGACATCCCGATTTGCGCCGCATACTTCTGCCGTCGGATTTCGACGGACACGCGCTCAGAAAAGATTATCCGCTGCGCGGTTACGAGCCTTACAGTTTGACTTAAAAATCATGAAGAAAGAAAAGGCAGTTTTACTATTTTTAGTAATTTTTCTTTGCTCGACATTTTTCGCGGACGCGCAAACCAAACGCGCCAAAGTTAAATCTCAAGCAGCGAAGGTAACTGCTGTTTGTAAATCCAACAAAGTTTCTTTTCCGTGTCCAGAAGAATACAAAATTGTATTAAATGGCAATGATTCGACTGGTATCTTTTCAGCCCAGAATTTAGAGTTTGGTTACAGCGTTTTCTTGATTGCACCTAAGGATAATTTTGATAAACCAACCTTAATGACAGATGCAATAAAAACTCTTTTGAAGACTTTATATCCAAAAAAATCTCAAAATTATCGTTGGAAAGATGTTGAGTTTGCTAATAAAAAGGCTTCGAGCAAATTTGAAATTAACAAAAAGTCCTCAATTGGTTTTAACGGGAATCAAATCGTAACAATTGATTATCGTCACATCCTATTTGAAGGCAAAAATGTTGTTGCTGGCACTATAGTGAATGGATTCTTTGAAGGTTATCAAGCGGAAAGTGAATTTAATGAAGGTCGTTACACAACCAACGGCGGTTGCTTCGATGCAGTCAAAATAATTCATTCGATTACAAGCGAAAAAGATAGTGATGAATTAGACCCATGCGGCGGAGCGATAATTATCGAGCGTAAAAATTTATAAAATGATTACCGAAACTCTTCAAAATGCGCTGACCGAAGTTCGCCCGCTGCCGATTACCTACACGGTGGACGACTTGGAGTTTATGCCCGAAGATAACAACCGTTACGAACTGATTGGAGGAAAACTATTCGTGTCCCGCGCCCCGCATCTCGACCATCAACGAACCGTTACAAATATTCTCGCAGTTTTTATCCGATATTTGGACAAAAACCCGATTGGTGAAATTTTCACCACGCCGGGCGTAATTTTCAGTCCGCAAGATGCGGTTATTCCCGACCTCGTTTTCGCCTCGCACGAAACCGTTAAAAAAAACGTCGCCGGCGAAGATGAAAGATTTGACGGGAAATTTATCGCCGCGCCCGAATTGATGATCGAGATTTTGTCTTACGGAAAACAGGACGTAAAACGCGACCGCGTTTTCAAGCGCGAGCTTTACGGCAAATACGGAGTCAAAGAGTATTGGGTGGTTGACGGCTTGTTTAACACCATCGAGGTTTATCGTCTGAAGGAAAACGGACAGAATCTGGTCAAGCGATTCGAGATTTACGAAATGATTGAAACGCCGCTTCTGCCGGATTTTTCGCTGAAGCTGACGGACATTTTCAAATTCTAATTATGAGCGTTGCAGTAGAAAATATATCGAGCAAATTTGAAGTCGTTGACCAGGCGTTGGATTCGCAGATGACGCTTTCGATGGGACCGCAGCATCCTTCGACGCACGGCGTTCTGCGGCTCGAACTCCAACTCGATGGCGAAATGGTCATCAAAGCCGTTGCCGACATCGGTTATCTCCACACGGGAATGGAGAAGCTTTTCGAGTATAAAAAATACCAGCAAGGCATCGTCATCACCGACCGGATGGATTATCTTAATCCGCTCGGCAATAATCTGGCGTATGTGATGGCGGCGGAAAAGCTGCTCGATTTAGAAATTCCCGAACGAGCGCAGATCATTCGCGTTTTGATGTGCGAATTGCAGCGCATCGCGTCGCATATGGTTTGGCTCGGCACGCACGCGCTCGACATCGGCGCGATGAGTCCGTTCTTTTATGCTTTCCGTCAGCGCGAAAAGATTTTGAATTTAATCGAAGCGGCTTCGGGCGGACGAATGACACCGAGTTACTTTCGCATCGGCGGTTTGATGATGGATTTGCCCGCCGGTTTTGAACGCCGCGTCCGGCAATTTCTCGAAGATTTTCCCGCCGCGCTCGACCAATTTGAAACGCTCGTCACCGGTAACACGATTTGGCAGAGCCGGACGAAAGGCATCGGCGTAATTACGGCGGAAGAAGCGATTGATTGGGGGTTGACCGGTCCGTGTTTGCGCGGCAGCGGCGTTGATCTCGATCTGCGGCGCGACAATCCGTATTCCGGCTACGAAACTTACGATTTTGAAATTCCGGTCGAACGCGACGGCGATGTCTGGGCGCGTTTCAAAGTCCGAATGCGCGAACTTTACGAATCATACAAAATCGTCCGTCAAGCACTCGATAGATTAAAACCGGGACCGACCAAAGCCGACGCGCCGAAAATCGTGCTGCCCGACCGCGACGATATGCGAAAACATATGGACTCGCTGATTCACCATTTTTTAATCGTCGCCGAAGGTTTCAATGTTCCCGAAGGCGAGGTTTATCACGCGATTGAAGGCTCGAAAGGCGAACTCGGCGTGTATATGAAATCGAACGGCGGACCGAAACCCGAACGAGTTCATTTCAGAGGTCCGAGTTTTGTTAATCTTTCAGCATTACCCGTGATGAGCGAAGGCGAAATGGTCGCCGATGTCGTAGCGATTATCGGTTCGTTAGATATTGTTTTGGGTGAAATTGACCGTTAAATTATTGAGATGAAAGAAATATGCCTTAAAATGACAATTGGACTATGGTCATTATTAGTATTGACGAGTTTTTCTTCTGCTCACGCTCAATCTAAACAATGTCCATTAGATTTAAGCGTAACGCTGTATCAAAAAAACGAAGCGGCTGGCGAGATACCGATTAGCGACGCAAATGCCACAGCATTTAACATCGCTACAAAAAAAACAACAAAAGCTGGGTTGTTTGAGGGAATGCCGCGTTTTCCAAAATTGCTAGAAGGAACCTACAATTTGACGGTGACAAAAATCGGCTACGCGCGCACCTTAAAGCGAATTAAAATTGCTTGCCGCGGATTAGCCGCAGACGGTTCAATGACGGAAAATATATTCCTCTGGGAAGGAAGTGCTGACCAAACAATGAAAATGCGCGACGTTTCAATCGCGTTAAGTTCAAAAGACAGCTTGCCTGTTCCATCGTCGGAGATGCAGATTTCTCAACCTATTCCGCCGAATTTGAAATCAATTTCAGGCGGAGTTCTCAACGGAAAAGCGAGAATTTTAACTTTGCCCATATATCCTGACGCAGCGCGAATTGCTAGAGCGTCAGGCGCAGTTAATGTTCAAATTACAATTAACAAAGACGGAAGCGTTGTTTCCGCTAAAGCTATTAGCGGACATCCTTTGCTTCGTGAAGCGGCGGAAAAAGCGGCACGAACATCGAGTTTTTCGGCGACCACTTTAAAAGGTGAACCTGTTGAAGTGGTAGGAATTATCGTCTACAACTTTGTTCCTTAGAAATAAGTTTATAAAATATGGCATCAGTAGCTCCGACATATTATACGAATCAAGTTCAAGTCACTGACGAGGTGGCGACTTTTTCGCCCGCCGTGCTTGAAGAAATAGACTCGCATCTAACGAAGTATCCGCCGGAGCGCAAGCGTTCGGCTCTGATTCCGCTGCTTTTCGTCATCCAGCGCGAGCGCGGTTATCTGGATAACGCGGGCGTAAATTTTCTGGCGAAGTTTCTCGGTTTGGAAGTGACCGACGTTTGGGAAACGGCGACGTTTTATTCGATGTTCAACCTGCACAAGATCGGAAAACACCATATTCAGATTTGCAAAACTCTCTCGTGCCGCGTGATGGGCGAGCCGGAGATTACCGGACATATTTGCAGTCGTTTAGGAATTCACGCCGGCGAAACAACGGCTGACGGCAAATTCAGCGTCTCTTTGGTCGAATGTCTGGGAAGCTGCGGAACCGCGCCGATGATGCAGATCGGATTCGATTATTACGAAGATTTGACGACCGCGAAAGTTGATGTAATTTTAGATTCGCTGAAGTAGTTTTTACTCAGTCGAAATTATAAATGAAAAGAATTTCGAGTTTGATTATTACAATTTTGATGGGCGCGTTTTTCGTTCAGGCGCAGGAGAGCGGCAACCGCAATTACGGAACGCAAAAACGTAAACCAGTGGCGAGTTCCGGCGCATTAGTCGGCGCGAGCAGCGGTAAAGACGTTTATTTTATCGAAGCGAATGTGACGATGAATATGAAAGCCGATGCCTACGTCGCGGTTTTCGGTTTATCGCAGGAAGCGGCGACGGCGGTGGAAAGCAACGGTAAAATTAATCAACTGATTGCCGGATTTGCGCGGGATTTGGACGGTTTAGGAGTCAAACGAGACGACGTTTTTGTTGATTTTATTACGCAGAACAAAGTCTACGATTATACGACAAGCGGCAATGTGACGACGGAGAGATTTTCGGGTTTTGAAATTAAAAAAAATGTTGCCGTCCGTTATAGCGACCGTGAAATTTTAGAGAAAATTGTTACCGCAGCCGTGAAGAATTCGATATTTGATTTGATAAAAGTTGATTACGTCGTCAGCGATATAAAATCGGTTCACGCAAAGTTATATGACGAAGCGGTAAAAATCGTTAAGCAGAAAGAAGCGGCTTACGCCAATTCGTTCGGCATCAAGTTATCGCCGTCGAATCTGGCGAATGAGAAATACGACGCATTTTATCCGGGCGAATTGTATGCGAGCTATCAGGCGTTTGAAGCGGGCAACACTTACGGCGATTATAGCAACCGCGTGATTCAGCAGCGCAAAACGAAGACTTTCTATTACGAACCGCTTGATCCGAGCGATTTCGATTCGGTCATCAATCAAATCGGCATCGAGCCGATGGTGCAGTTCACGCTTTATTTGCGGATGCAATACGAGTTGAAGAAATATTTATGAATATGACCGTTACCGAAATCGAATCGGCTATCGAACGATTGCCGCCGAAGAAAGTCTCTGAACTTTCCGAGTGGTTCGCGGAATTTGAAGCGCGTCTTTGGGACGAGCAAATCGCGGAAGATTTACAAAACGGCAAATTGCAAAAACTGATTGACGAGGCGCAAAAAGATTGCGCTGAAGGAAATTGTCAATCATTATGAAGCATTTCGCTTCGCCGAAATTTTGGGCGTGTTACAACGCATTGCCGAAAGAAACGCGAGATTTGGCAGACAAAAATTTCGAGTTATTAAAAGCCAATCTGAAACATCCGTCTTTGCATTTTAAGCAAATCGGAAATCTTTGGTCGGTGCGCGTCGGCAAACATTTTCGGGCGTTAGGTTTGGATAAAACAGAAGGAGTTGTTTGGTTTTGGATTGGTTCACACGCTGTTTACGACAAAATTATAAGTTAAAAATGCTTTACAGAGTTGTTTTGGAAAAATCGGAAGAAGGTTACAGCGT